>JBCBYE010000214.1:0-6909 GCA_039816075.1 Pseudomonadota bacterium
GAGGCGAGGCGCCCCGCCGCGCCGCCGGCGCTCTCGGCCATCGCGGCCCCTGCCGCGCGTTCGGTCGTCGCGGCGCCTGCCGCGCGTTCGGTTGGCGCGCTCGGCGCCGCGCCGCCGCTTTCGCCGGCGCCCGCCGCCAACGCCCGCGCGTCGAACAGCGCCGCCTCCGCCGCGTCGGTCGTCGCGCACAGGATGGCCAGCCACGGCTCGGCGACCGCCTCGACGCCCTGCGCCTCGGTCAGCCGCGCCCAGGGCGCGGCGTCGATCCTGGGGGGCGGAGCGGCGGCGCCGCTCCCGGCCTCAGGCGGGCGGGCCGGCGACGACGAGTTCGCCATAACGCTTCTCGTACTCCCCCATCACCTGGTCGAGGGCGAGCATCAGGCGCTTGGCCGCGTGCGGCCCGAGGATGATGCGATGGCTCAGCTCGACCTCCACTCCCGCCGCCGCGCCGCCCGAGGGGCTTGCGGGGCGCCCGCCGCCGCTCCAGGCGCGGTTGGTGCCGAAGAACAGGTCCACCTGCTCCTGCGTCGACTGAATGTTCACCACGTTGGCGAACTGCGTCTGCATGGCCGCGTCGTCCCACACGACGGCGGCGCGGGCCGATTCGGCCGTTTCGGCGGGCGGGGTCTGCGATCCATCGGTCACGGTTCGGTCTCCAAAGGGCCAGGATCTCCAAGGGGTCGGGATCTCCGAGGGGGCGGGATCTCCAAGGGGGCGGGCGGCGCCGCCGCGATGCTGATGTTCGCCGCTTCGCGAGGCCAGTCAAGCGCCGCCGCATCGCCCCATACATGAACGACAAGCCATCAGCGTTAAGAAAATTCATTTCCCTTCCGGAACCCGAGATGCCCATGCTGTGAAGGAACGATTCAGATGGCAGCTGACATGGGGGCGAATCGATGTTGCCGCTCGATGACGACAAGCCGGCCTCTTTGCGGGGCGCGCGCCGCTCTCCCCTGACCTTCGAGGCGCTGGAGCCTCGGCTGCTGCTGAACGCCGACGTGCTGGGGCTCGACCTCGCGCTCGACGATCATCTCAGCGCCGGCTCCGACCTGCTGGTGCGCCTGTTCACCGAGAACCGCCGCACGGACGCGCGGACCGAGGCCGTGCAGCGCGTGGAGATCGTGGACGCCGCCGCCGTCGGCCCCGACGGCGTTCTGGCCGTGCGCGACCTCGACGCCATCGAACGGATCGCGATCTCCGGCGGCGCGGGCGACGACGTTCTGGTCATCGACCATGCCAGCTTCGGCGGGTTCGAGGCGCCCCCGATCGACTTCATCGGCGGCGACGGCGTCGACTCGCTCGCCGTGCTGTCGGGCGGCGAGGTCGAATGGCGCGTGCACGGCGACGGCGCCGGCGTGGCCGCGGCCGAAGATGCCCGCTACGGCTTCACGGGGATCGAGGCGCTGCTGGGCGCCGACGACAACATGGACCGCTTCGTGCTGGAAAGCGGCGGCTGGGTCGACGCGGTCGACGGCGGCGCCGGCGGCTTCGACGTCCTCGACGCCTCCGACATCGCCGCCGGGACCGTGCGCTTCGCCGCCGACGGGCCGCATTCGGGCGACCTGACCCTCGACGGCCGCGCCCTGCGCTACGACGGGCTGGAGCCGGTGAGCCTGGGCGTGCTCGACCACCTGGTGGTCGACCTCAGCGGCGCCGAAGACATCGCCGAGCTCAAGCGCGACGTGGTCGACGGGCGCATGATCATCACGCCCACGGGCGCCGTCACCTTCGAAACGCCGGACTTCCCCAACCCCAACTTCTCCATGACCGTCGACATGGGCGACGGCGACGACATCCTGCGCGTCACCGGCTTCGACGACGGCTTCGCCGGCGATCTGACGCTGCTGGGCGGCGAGGGCGACGACAGCCTGGTGGTGGAGACCGATGTCGGCACCCGCGGCGGCGACATCCTCTTCGACGCCGAGACGATCCGCCTGACCGGCGACGCCGCCCTCGACACCCGCGCGTCGCTGGAGGCGTCGGGCGACATCGTCCTGACGGGCGAGCGTCTGATCCTGGAGGACGGCGCGCGGCTCGACGCCTCCGCCGCCGGCGGCGCGGCCGGCGATGTGTCGCTGCTGGCCGTGGGGCGGGTCTCCGACTCCCAGGACGTGTTCCGCATCGTCAGCGACTTCGATTCCAGCTCCGTCGCCGCGTCGGTGGACGCCGCCGGCGCCACGATCCTGGGCGACGACGTGGTGATCTCCGCCCGCGCGGCGGACGTCGCCCTCGACGCGGACACGCCGACGCTCATCAGCAACTTCACCGGCAACCTCGACACCGTTCTGGGCGGCATCAGCACGATCCTGGGCGGGGTCGTCGCGGGCGCGGTGGGCATCGACGCCGGCGTGATCCTGCGCGCGGCCGAGGCCGAGGTGCGTCTCGACGACGTCAGCATCGGCGCCGACGGGGCCGTCGACGTCCTCTCCGAAGGCGAGGCGGAGGCGGACGCCGACGCGCTGATCTCCGAACGCGGCAAGGTCGGCAACTTCCAGACCGCCGTCGGCTACGCCCGCGCGGCCGGCAGCGCGCAGACGCTGCTGACCGGCGCCACCGCCATCACCGCGCAGGGCTCCGTTCACATCGCCTCCGACGCGCGCACCGCCGTGCAGACGGAGGCGACGGCGAGCAACCTAGAGGCCGTGCTGGAACAAGAGGACTTCTCCGGCGACGGCAAGGCGCTGTCCGTCGCCATCGCCAATTCGGAACTGACGTCGCGCGCCGTGGTGGGCGACGCCGTCTCCATCACCTCCGCGCTCGGCAATATCGACGTCTCGGCCGACGGCGACGCCAGCACCACGTCCGACGCGCTGGCGGTGGGCTACGTGCAGGGCCTGGCCGGCGCGACCATCGCCGTCTCCTACGACGAATCGACCGTCGAGGCGGTGGTGGACGGCGATCTGACCGCCGCCGGGGCCGCCGTGGGCGCGGGCGAGGGCGGCTTCGACCCCGCCGCCGCCGTGAACGCCGCGACCGACGTCATCACCCTGACCGATCACGGCTTCGCCATGGGCGAAGAGGTGATCTACCGCGCCGGCGCGCTGGACGAGGCCGACGACGCCGCGGCCATCGGCGGGCTGCAGGACGGCGCGACCTACTATGCGATCGTGCTCGACGAGAACCGCCTGCAGCTGGCCGAGGCGCCGGTGCTGGACCTGTCGCTCGGCGCCGCCGACCCCGACGCCGCGCACGCCCTCATCACCACCGACACCGCCGCCTTCTCGCTGGGCGCCGTGGATCCGGACGAGGATTTCATCCGCCTCGTCGGCTCCGGCCTGCAGGACGGCGACCAGGTTCGCTACCGCGCCGAGTCCGGCCCCGCCATCGCCGGCCTGATCGACGGCGCGATCTACGAGGTGGCGGAGGCCGACGACGAAGGTTTCGAGCTGCGCGACCGCGCCACCGGCGACGTGGTCGAGGTGGCGCAGGGCGCCGCGCTCGGCACGCATGTGTTCGAAGGGCCCGACGGCGACGCGACGCTGGTGCTGGCGGCCGTCGACGCCTTCGACGACGCCGTGATCCTGCGCGGCCACGGCCTGACCGACGGGCAGACGGTGGTCTACGATCTGGCCGGCGATCCCGACGGCGCCATCGGCGGCCTGCTGCCCGACGGCGAGTATGTGGCCGAAGTGCTCGACGCCGACCGCTTCCGCCTGCTGCGGGTCGATCCCGTCACCGGCGCCGTGGGCGCGCGCGTCGTCCTCGACGCCCCGTTGATCGCCGGCGTGCACACCCTCACGTTCGAGGCGGACCGCGACACGTTCGTGGTGGGCGACGCGCTGGACGCGGACCGCAACGAAATCAAGATCATCGGCCACGGATTTCAGGACGGCGACGTCGTCGGCTACGCCACCGATCCGACGCGCGGCAAGACCGTGCAGGTCGCGACGATCGACAACACCGACCCCAACGCCCCCGTCGCCGGCACGCAGACCGCCCAGGCCCCCGATCCGGCCCTCGGCGGCCTCGACGCAGGCTCGACCTACGTGGTGATGCGGGTCGACGCGGACACCATCCGGCTGGTGGACCGCGCCGACGCGCTCGCCCGCGCGCTGCCCCTGGACCTGACCGGTCCGGGCCAGGGCGACGCGCATCTCCTCTCCGGGCGCATGACCACCGAGGGCGTGGGCGTTCACGCCCGCCTCGCCGCGGTCAACACCGTCGACAGCGCCGCCCAGCAGCGCGAGCTCACGCGCTCTCAGCTGGTCCTGAACCAGACCGACCTGCTCGAGGCCAACACGCAGCGGACGCTTTTCGAGTCGGGCAAGCTCTATCCCACCGACGTCAAGGCGCTGAATTCCGATCTGGCGACCGGCGACCAGGACCTGGCCCTCGCCGGGGGCATCGGCGTCAACGTCGCCGATCACACCGTGCGCGCCAGCGTGGGCGAGGGCGGCGCCGCGGCGCTGACCTCCGGCCGCGACATCGAAACGACCGCCAAGATCGACGAGCGCTACGCCACCTCGGTCGAGGCGCGCGAAACCTCCAACCAGTCCGAAGGCGGCAAGATCGTCGCCCTCGCCGTCGGCGTCAGCGTGGTCGACAACACCGCCGAGGCCATCGTCGGCGCGAACGCCGTGCTCGACGCGGACCGCGACGCGACGATCGAGGCCGAGGTGATCTATCCCCTCCTGCTCGACGATGCGCTGACGGCGCTCAAGGACGGCGTCTCGAACATCTCCGGCGATCTCGAACAGCTCGATCCCTTCCTCGCGCTCACCGCGTCGGAGGATCCGATCCTCAACACCCTCGTGCGCTCCAAGACCACGGGTCTGAACAGCGGCTCCACCACCATCTCCGGCTCCGTCGCGGTCAACTCGCTCGAAAACCGGGCCGAGGCGGCCCTGCGCGGCGGCGCCTCGCTGACCGCCGGCCGCGACGCGGACGTGACCGCGACCACGGACATGGAGCTGTTCACCGTCGCCGGCGATCTGAACACGCGCGGCAAGAAGGGCTCCACCAACTCCGATGCGCTGCCCGCGGGCGAAAGCGACGGGCGCTCGCTCGGCGGCGCGGTGCTGATCGACGTGCTCGAAAACACGACGCTCGCGCTGATCGGCGACGGCGCCGTCGTCGACGCGACCGGCGATCTGGCCGTCACCGCCGACGAGATCATCGTGCACGTCGCCCTTTCCGCCGCCGGCGGCACGGCCGGCACCGAAAGCGAGTTCGCCTTCGCCGGCTCCGGCCTCGGCGCGGTGCACCTTTCGACGACCCATGCGGGCATCGAAACGGGGCCGGCGGGCGTCTCCATCACCTCCGCGTCGCTGACGATCAGGGCCACGTCGGACATGCTGCATGTCGGCGTGGCCGGCGCGATCTCCAAGCGGACGGGCGGCGATTCGGTGGGCGTCGGCGCGGCGGTTCATACCATCGAGCGCGACACGCAGGCCTTCCTCGGCCAGGCGCCCGAGGCGACGGGCCCGCGCGGCGCCTCCACCATCACCACCGGCGATCTGAGCGTCGAGGCCGTCAACACCGGCCAGGCCTGGGTCTTCGCCGTGGCCG
This sequence comes from Pseudomonadota bacterium, assembly GCA_039816075.1. GTDB lineage: Bacteria > Pseudomonadota > Alphaproteobacteria > Rhodobacterales > Rhodobacteraceae > Albimonas. The sequence goes on from JBCBYE010000214.1 coordinate 5,509, forward strand.
GCACCGTCGCGACCTCCGGCGGCGGCGGGGGCGGCGACACCTCGGGCGGCTCCGGCGCGCTCGACGGCCTGTCCCTGCCCACGCTCTTCGAGGAAGACGTGCAGGACAATTCCGGCTTCGGCGTCTCCGGCGGCTTCGCGCTCAACCTGATCGAGCAGACGACCCATGCCTACATCGAGGACGACGGCAGCATCGTCGCCTCCACCCTCACGGTCGCGGCGCTGGACGACACCTCGCTGATCTCGGCCACCGGCGCGGCCGCGCTGAACTTCGATTCAAAAAGCGCCGACAAGTCGAACTCCAAATCCCTGGCCGGCGTCGCCTCGTTCAACCAGACGCAGTCCGACACCCGCGCCTGGGTCGCCGGCGCCTCCATCGCGGGGCTCGTGGCCGCCGCCGGCGGCGGGCCGGCAGCCGCCGTGACCGCCAAGCGCGAAGGGCGGATGAAGGCGTACTCCATCGCCCTGTCGGTCGATCGGGCGCGCAGCAGTACCGCCTTCGCCGGCTCCATCTCCGTCAACCGTACGCTCGACGACACCGAGGCCAAGCTGGACGGCGCCTCGATCTCCGCCGCCGGCGACGTGGCGGTGCGCGGCGAGACGAACAGCGAGATCCTGGCCATCGGCGGCGGCGCGGGCGTCGGCGGCAAGAACGGCGTCGGCGGCTCCATCGCCTTCAACCAGGTGGCTGGCACGGCCGGCGCCGTGATCGAGGGCGCCGGCGCGACGATCACGGCCGAAAACGTCGGGGTCGACGCGCTCAACGACAACAAGATCGAGGCGATCGCCGTCTCCGCCGGCGTTCAGGCCACGGGGTCGGGCGGCGGCACGGCCTTCGCCGGCACCCTGGCGATCAACGTCGTGTCGGTGGACCCGACGATCTTCCCCTCCGGCACGGCGGCCGAGGAAAGCGCCGTCGAGGCGCGCATCACCGGCGCCACCGTCGTCGCCGGCGGCGACGTGCGCGTCGCGGCCGAGGACGCGTCCCTCATCCAGGCCATCGGCGGCGCCCTCGCCATCGGGGTCAAGAGCAAGGCCTTCGGCATCTCGCTCGGCTGGAACCAGGTCACCTCCGACATCCGCGCGCGCATCGACGGCGGCGCCGACATCACCTCGGGCGGCGAGGTGCAGGTCTTCGCCCTCTCGACCGAGGCGGACGATCTGACCGACGGCAAGATCGCCGCGCTCGCCGTCGGCGGGTCGGTGGGCAAGGACATCGCCGTGGGCGCCTCGCTCGCCATCAACGGCATCCTCATCGACGCCGAGGCCGCCATCGCCGGCGCCGACACCGTCGTGCGCGCCGCGGGCGACGTGGCGGTCGTGGCGGACGACGCCTCCACCATCAAGGCGCTGACCGGCGGGGCGGGCATCTCGCTCAAATCCACGGGCGTCGGCGCGGGCA
>JBCBYE010000565.1:0-3207 GCA_039816075.1 Pseudomonadota bacterium
CCCCGCGCGCGCGTGCGCGCCCTGCCGCTCGCCGCCATGCGCTCCGCAGAGCCGCCCGCCGCGCCCGTCCCGACCCCGGGGCCCGACCCGCCCCCGGCCGCCGCCCCGCCCGCCACGGCGCCTGGCGCATAGGGCCGCCGCCGGTCGCCGTCCTCGCCGTCCTGCGTGTCGATCTTCGCCAGCAGCGTCGCCGCGCCGGGCGTCGCGCCGGGGGCCAGCGCGGTGACGTCATGCACCTCGATCTGCGCGCCCAGCGGCGACAGGATCGGGGCCAGTTCCCGCAGCATGTCCGACACCAGAAACGACGTGGTGACGAAGCCCATGGGAGACGTGTCCGTCGGTCCGAAGAACACGGGGTGATACAGCGCCACCCCCGACTGTCCGTAGATCAGGCGCACCGGCCGCGTCAGCCGCGCCTCGCGCGCCTGCGTCGCCGCCTGCACCGTCGCGGCGCGCGACAGGCCCATGACGTCGCGGCCCGCATGCAGATGGCCGCGCTCCACCGGCTCCAGCATCGCCACGAACACCCGCTCCCGCGCCGCCGGTTCCGGCCTCAGGCGCAGGGGCGGATAGCCCAGCGCCCGGCGCGCGTCATCCGCGTCGAAACCCGCGGCCACCCGCGGCGCTAGGCGCACGGACGTGCGCCGCAGGTAGGCGACGCCGTGCAGCTCCGGATGCTCCCGCAGGATCTCCGACCGCCGCACGAAATCGTGGAACGCGAAGGTGGTCGAGCGTCCCGCGGCGCGCGATTGCCGCACGGCGATCCCGACGTTGCGCAGCGCCCATTCCGTGCGCCGCAGCCGCCGCTCGATGACCTCGCGCGCCTGCTCGGCGCGCCGGATGTCCTCGGCCACGGCCGCCTCGTGCCCGCGCTGGGCGAACACGACCTCGGTCACGATCACCACCGCCAGGATCATCGACGCGACGGCAAAGGCGGATATCAGCGCTCCTCGCCTCCCCTTCATCGCCTCGCCTCGCCAATCGATTTCCTGACCGCCGAGCGATAGTCGCGTTCAGGTAAAAGGCGTCCTAACCGAGGGCGCGCGGCGAGGGCCCTGCGGGCGCCGCGGCATGGCCGCCGGCGCCGCGATCCTGCCCGACGCGGCGACGGGCGGAGGTTGCGAAGGCGCACGAAACTCGTCCGGACACGCGCCTGAATTCGTCCGGTCGACCGCGCGCATGCGTCCGGACGACCCTCGAAATTCGTCCGGACAAGCGCCCGAACCTGTCCGGACGACCCGCGACATGCGTCCGGACGACCGGGCCGAAAGGCCTCGCAAAGGTCCGGACGACCGCGCCGCCCCGCGGCCCGTTGGTCCGGACAGCTTGCCTCCCGTCGTCGCCCCGTCCATACCGCGGCCAGCCCCCCACCTGCACGGAGTCCGCCCGATGGTCCCCCGTTACGCCCGTCCCGAAATGACGCAGATCTGGGCGCCGGAGACCAAGTTCCGCCTGTGGTACGAGATCGAGGCCCATGCCTGCGACGCCCAGGCCGCGCTGGGCGTGATCCCCAAGGAGGCCGCTGAAAAGGTGTGGACGGCCAAGGACATGGCCTTCGACATCGAGCGCATCGACGAGATCGAGCGCACCACCAAACACGACGTCATCGCCTTTCTGACCCATCTGGCCGAGCTGGTGGGGCCCGAGGCGCGCTTCGTGCATCAAGGCATGACCAGCTCCGACATCCTCGACACCACGTTCAACCTGCAGCTCGTGCGCGCCGCGGACCTGCTGCTGGCGCAGATGGACAGGCTGCTCGAAGCCCTGAAAACAAGGGCTTACGAGCACAAGCTGACCCTGTGCATCGGCCGGTCCCACGGCATCCATGCGGAGCCGACGACCTTCGGCCTGAAGCTGGCCCAGGCCTATGCGGAATTCGACAGGAATCGCAGCAGGTTGCAGGCCGCGCGGGCGGAGGTCGCCACCTGCGCCATCTCCGGCCCGGTCGGCACCTTCGCCTCCATCGACCCGAAGGTCGAGGCGCATGTGGCTGAAAAGATGGGCCTTTCGCCCGAACCCGTCTCCACCCAGGTGATCCCGCGCGACCGTCACGCGGCCTTCTTCGCCGCGCTCGCCGTGGTCGCCGGCAGCGTGGAGCGGCTGTCGGTGGAGATCCGCCACCTCCAGCGCACCGAAGTCCTTGAAGCCGAAGAGTATTTCTCGCCCGGCCAGAAGGGCTCGTCGGCGATGCCGCACAAGCGCAACCCGGTCCTGACCGAGAACCTCACGGGTCTCGCCCGCATGGTCCGCAGCCATGCCCTGCCGGCGATGGAGAACGTAGCCCTCTGGCACGAAAGGGATATTTCCCATTCGTCGGTGGAGCGCTTCATCGGCCCCGACGCCACGATCACCCTCGACTTCGCCCTCGCCCGCCTGACCGGCGTGGTCGAAAAGCTGCTCGTCTACCCCGAGCGGATGATGGAAAACCTCAACAAGCTCAAGGGCCTGGTGCATTCCCAGCATATCCTGCTGGCGCTGACCCAGGCCGGCGCGAGCCGCGAGGACGCCTATCGCCTCGTGCAGCGCAACGCCATGAAGACCTGGGATCACGGGGCCGATTTCCTGACCTCGCTCAAGGCCGACGACGAGGTCGCGACCTATCTGCAAGGCTCTGAGATCGAAGGGCATTTCGACATGGCGCCGCATCTGGCCCATGTCGATACGATCTTCACGCGGGTCTTCGGCGACGAAATCGCCGCAGCCTGAAACCGTTTCGCGGCCGGCTGCGTATCTCCTAGCACATGACCCCATGGGAGATCTCGATGCGCCGCCGCAGCTTCCTCGCCGTCGCCGCCGCCACCCTCGCCGCGCCCCGACTGGCGCGCGCCGAAACCGGCTCGGCCCACGGCTTCCGCTTCGAGTCGCTCGATGCGGAAGGCGGCGAAATCGCCCTCTCGGACTTCGCCGGACGGCCGGTTCTGGTGGTCAACACCGCCTCGCGCTGCGCCTTCACGCCGCAATACGAGGCGCTGCAGGATCTGTGGGACGCCTACCGCGATCGGGGCCTGGCCGTGATCGGCGCGCCGAGCCGCGACTTCGGCCGGCAGGAATACGCGGAAGCCAGCAAGATCAAGGAGTTCTGCGAGGTCAACTTCGCCATCGACTTCCCCATGACGCGGCTGGTCAAGGTCAAGGGGCGCGACGCGCACCCCTTCTACGCCTGGGCCGCGCGCGAGGGGGATTTCGCTGCGCCGCGCTGGAATTTCC
>JBCBYE010000460.1:0-4043 GCA_039816075.1 Pseudomonadota bacterium
CGCGGAAACGGGCGTTGAAGCTTTCGCAGTATCCGTTTTCCCAAGGCGAGCCCGGCTCGATGAAGGCCGTTCGGGCGCCCACGGCCGAGATCCAGGTCCTGACCTTCTCGGCGACGAATTCGGGGCCGTTGTCGGAACGGACGTAGGTCGGCGGTCCGCGCAGGATGAAGAGATCCGTGAGGGCGTCGACGACGTCGACGGAATTGAGCTTGCGGTCGACGCGGATCATCATCGCCTCCTTGGTGAATTCGTCGATGACGTTGAGCGTCCGGAAGACGCGGCCGTCATGCGTGCGGTCCTGGACGAAGTCGTAGGACCACACGTGGTTGGGCCGCTCCGGGCGCAGCCGGACGCAGGAGCCGTCGTTCAGCCACAGCCGGCCCTCCTTGGGCTGCTTGGCCGGAACCTTGAGCCCTTCGCGCCGCCAGATGCGCTCCACCCGCTTGGGGTTCACATGCCAGCCGGCATTGTTCAGCAGGCCGGTGATCATGCGGTAGCCGTAGCGGCCGTGGTCCTTCGCCAGCGCGATGATGTCCTCGGTGAGGAGATCCTCGTCCGGCCGGCCGCGCGGAACCCGGCGCTGGGTGGAGCGATGCTGGCCCAGCGTGCGGCAGGCCCGGCGCTCCGACACGCCGGTGGCCTGCCGCACGTGGTCGATGCATCGTCTGCGACGCGAAGGGCTCAATAGTTTCCCCGCGCCGCCTCCGCCAGGATGAGTTTGTCGAGCGTCAGATCCGAGACCGCCCGGCGCAGCCGCTGGTTCTCCTTCTCAAGCTCCTTCAGGCGCTTGAGCTGCTCCCGGCCCATGCCGCCGTAGAGCCGTCGCCAGCGGTAGTACGTCTGCTGCGTCACGCCGATCTGGCGAACCGCCTCCGCCACCGACATCCCCTGGCCCTGCAGCACTTCCACCTGGCGCAGCTTCGATACGATCTCGTCGGGCTTGTCTCGCTTCCCAGCCATCTTCGGGTCCTCCTCAAAACGGGATCATCCTATCCCGGCAGGTGGACCACTTCTCGGGGGGCACTCCAGGTCCATAGAAGCGCCGCGCCGATGACGATCGCCATGCCCACGACGGCCTGCACGACGGCGCCGCCCGTCAGGAGCCGGACGGCGCGCAGGTCGCTCTTCTCAGCCTCAAGCGCGTCGCGCCGCACGAGCCAGTAGTAGCTGTCGTTGGGCAGGATCGCGATGAAGGAGCCCAGGCAGATCGCGAAGACCGCCGAAGCAGGATGCACGCCCGAGGCCAGGACGACGGGCGCGGCCACCGGGGCCACCGCGGCGAAGGTGGCCATGGAAGAACCTTGCACGAGCTTGAACGCCGCCGTGAGCGCGAAGAGGCCCAGCAGCGTGGCGATGCCGCTGCCCGTCGGGACGATGTCGGCCAAAGGCGCGAGGGCCGTAAGGACCGCGCCGAAAGCGCTCGCCGTGCCGATCACTAGGAGCAGCCCGCCTGTCCGTCGCACGGCGCCGTCCCAGCAGGCGCGACGCTCGCCCGACGCGGTTTGCGCCAGGGCCAGCAGGGCCGAAGCCACCAGCGCGCCTTTGGGCATCAGAACGAAGTCGAGCGCGCCCAGTCCCGTGGGCCCGGCGACCCCGCCCATCACGAGCAGGACGGCGAGAAGGGCGAACGGCGCGAAGGCGGCGACGAGCCCTGTGCGGGACGCGGCGCTCTCGGGTTGGCTCGCGACCGAAGCCGCGCCGTCGGGTGCCGCCAGGCGGATCCACAAGGCGCCCGCCGCCCAGACCGGCAGCGTCAGCGCCGCGCCCATGAGCGCCAGCTCCGCGGCGCGCCCGTCCGGTCCGAGCACGCCCAGCCCCGTCGCCACGATGAGAGGGCCGGCGGGGTACAGCAGCTTGAACCCGGCATAGGCCCCGAAGGCCACATCGAGCTTGCGCCGTCCAGCCGCCGGGGAGAGCGCGGCATAGGCCGTGTCGGGACAGATCATGCCCGCGCCGGCCGCCGGAGCGGCGAAAGCCGCCGCCCGGCCGGCGCCGGCCGTCGCGACGCCGGCCCGCGACAGGCAGGCCGCGAGCACGAACGAGGGAAGGAGGATCAGAGCGAACTCGCCCAACGCCCGACCGAAGCCCGCGTTGAACGTGCCGACGAGCTCGTCCGCGCCCAAGCCGCCGGCGAGGCCGAGCGCCAGCGCCGCGGCGACCATCCAGACGACGACGGGCAGGTCCGGGATGGCCTGGGCCGCGGTGGTCCAGGGCGTTCGCGCCTCAGGGCGCGTGTCGACCGAATGAGTCACGATGCGGCCTCTCAACAGCTTCCAGCTCATGGTACGGTCGATCGACCGCCGGCAGTAACGAGTAATCGCCGACCGCAGCATGAGCTCACCGCATTCCGCCCCGCGCCCGTCGCTGCGCAGCCTGGAGGTGTTCGCCGCCGCCGCCCGAGACGGCGGCTTCACCGCCGCGGGCGCTTCCCTGGGCATCACGCAAAGCGCCGTGTCCCGCCAGATCGCCGACCTGGAGGGCATGCTGGGCACGCCGCTCTTCACCCGTCGCGGCGCGCGTCTTGCGCTGACGCCCGCCGGCCGTCGCCTGGCGGAGCGCGTGGGCGCCGCGCTGGACGAAGCGCGGGCGGCGGTGGCCGAGGTCGCCGCCTCCGACCGGGTCGTCACGCTCTCGATGCTGCCGTCGGTCGCCGCGAAATGGCTCGCGCCCCGGCTGGGCGCCTTCGTCGCGACGCATCCGGAGGTCGACTTGCGAGTCGCCGCCTCGCGTCATCTGGTGGACTTCGCGGCCGAGGGCATCGACGCCGCGATCCGCTATGGACCGCGTCCGGGCCCCGGCCTGACTGCGCTGCGCCTCGCCGGCGAAACGATCACCCCGGTCGCGGCGCCGCGGTTTCTGAGCGCGGCCGGCATCGCCGTCACCGAAGACCTTCGGCGCGCGGCCTTGCTCCACGGCGACTTGCCGGAGGGGTGGGACGCCTGGTTCGCCGCGGCGGGTCTGGAGGGGCCGCCGCGCGACGGGCCGCGGCTCGGAGACGACGCGGCCATCCTGCAGGCGGCGATCGAGGGGCACGGCATCGCCCTCGGCCGCTCCCGCCTCGTCGCCTACGACATCGCGGCGGGCCGCCTCGTCGCACCATTCGACGTCTCAATCGCCGCGTCCTACGCCTATTGGTTCGTGAAACCCGACGGCACGCCTGCGGCAGCCGCGCTGGAGGCGGTCGAGGCATGGATCGCGGGGGCGTTCCAAGACGTTGACTAGGCTTTGGAACCGGCGACGGTCAGGCGAAACGACGCGGCCCTCGCAGCTTCGTCTCGGAGGTCCTGCGTATCGCGCGATGGCGCCCGCTGTTGTCGACGTTCCGTCGTCCTCGGCCCGAAGCGGCCGAGCGGCGCAGCTCAGCGTCCCGCAAGATCCGCACGTGCTTGAAAACCCGCGAAGTCTCGCCGCGGGAGGCTGAAGCTCTTCTTCGACCTCTTGGGGGCCCCCAACGACGTGTAGAACGCTTGGGCGCCTGCGTTGTCGCCGTCGGTCGCCCAGTCGAAGCGCACGCATCCCTCCTCCTCCGCGACCTCGACGAACGCCGCCAGCAGGGCCGTCCCGACGCCCATGCGACGCCCGTGTTCCGCGACGAACAACTCCTTCATGACGAGCGAGATGCCGGCGCCGGCCGGAAACGCGAAGCCCCATGTGGCGAACCCGACGGGGGCGTCGCCGTGGAAGGCCAGATGGCAAGCCATGTGACGTTCGGCCCGGAGGAGCGAGAGAACCCGCTCCTCCTCCGCCGCCGCGGCGGGCGGCAGAGCGTAGTGGGCCAGACAGGCGCGATGGAGGACGCGGAAGTCTTCTGAATGCTCGGTGCGGAACTTCACGACCTTCGTCTTCATGACCGGCTCCAGCGACCTAAGCGACGGCGGCGGGAGCCGCCATGGAAAAGGGCGACCGTCGCCGCAGGTTCGTCAAGTCCCCCGGGCCCGCGCAGATCAGAAGCGCCGAGGCCGAAGGTCCGCGATCTGGAGCCGGGTCGCTGCGTCGCGGCTGTCGCGTTCGATCGACATCGAAGATGCGCCGCCGCGAGGGAC
>JBCBYE010000550.1:0-3370 GCA_039816075.1 Pseudomonadota bacterium
GCCGACGATGCGCGGCGTCGATGCGCCCATGAGCTCCGCCGCGCGCACGTAATCCTCCTCGCGCAGCGCCAGGAATTTCGAGCGCACCGCCCGCGCCAGCCCCGGCCAGTCCAGCAGCCCGAGAATGATGGAGATCATGAAGAACACGCTGACCGGCCCCCAGTTGGCGGGGATCGCGGCCGACAGCGCCAGCCAGATCGGCAGCTCCGGCATGGATCGGATGATCTCGATCGAGCGCTGAACGGCCGCGTCCAGAAGCCCGCCGAAATAGCCGGCGAGCCCGCCCAGAACCATGCCGATGCCGAAGCTGATGGCGACCCCGATCAGCCCCACCGTCAGCGACAGCTGCGCGCCATGCATGATGCGGCTGTGTATGTCGCGCCCCAGCCGGTCGGCCCCGAGCAGATAGAGATCCGCCCCCTCCGGCGGGCAGAACAGGCGGACGTTGGTGCGGAACACGAACAGCAGCGACGTCGGCTCTCCGCAGCGGGCCAGGAACCGGACCGGACGCGGGTCCTCCAGATCGTAGGTCACCTCGTTCTGGAAGGTCTCCGTGTTGAACTCCGACGTCAGCGGATAGCTGACCATGAAGGATCCGTTCTCGAAGAACCCCACGGGCGACGGCGGCGCGTATAGCGCGTCTTCGTTGCGCTGCGACGGGTGGTAGGGCGCGAGGAACCCGACGAAGGGCAGCGCCAGATAGACCAGCAGCAGATAGAGGCCGGAGACGACGGCCAGCTTGTTCTGCTTGAACCGCCGCCAGATCAGGACGGTGGTGGAGGCGTCCAGGTCCTTGCGGTCCAGCGCCTGCAGATCCGCATGCGCGTCGTAGGGCTCGTCCGAGATCCAGTGCGCGTCCGGATCCCGCATCGGGTCGAGCGCCGCCTCCCGCGGCGCATCGGCCGTCGGGTCGTAGCCGGCCGCGGCCGGGTCCATGGGCCGGTCGGAGCTCATCGCCGTCTCCCCGAAAAACGGATGCGGGGGTCGAGCACCGCCAGCAGGATGTCGGAGACCAGCATGCCCACCAGCGTCAGGATCGACACGAACAGCAGGATGAAGCCCGACAGGAAATAGTCCTGGCTGCGCAGCGCGCTCAGCAGGATCGGACCGATGGTCTGCAGGCCCATCACCAGCGACACGAGCACCGAGCCGGAGACCAGCGAGGGCAGCAGGTTGCCGATATCCGCCACGAACGGGTTCAGCGCCATGCGCAGCGGGTACTTCACGACGGTCTTCACGGGGCCGACGCCCTTGGCCTGCGCGGTGACCACGTAGGGCTTGCCCAGTTCGTCCAGCAGGTTGGCGCGCAGGCGGCGCACCATCGCCGCCATGCCCGACGTGCCGATGACGATGATCGGCACGATCATGTGCAGCAGGATGTTCTGCAGCTTGGCCAGCGTCATGGGCTCGTCGACGAATTGCTTGCCCATCAGACCGCCCACGGGCAGGCCGAACCATTGCGCGCCCTTGTGGTAGAGGATGAGCGCCAGCAGGAAGTTCGGCGTGGCGAGGCCGATATAGCCCACGAAGGTCGCGGTGTAATCGATCCAGGTGTTCGCCTTCACCGCCGCGATGGCCCCCAGCGGCAGCGCGATCAGATAGACGAAGATGATCACGAAGAGGTTCAGCGCGATCGTCATCCAGATCGCCTCGCCCACCACCTCGCCGACGGGCGCGTCCAGTTCGAACGACCAGCCCAGATCGCCCTGAAGCAGGCCCGAAAATCCGTTGGGACCGGGCCAGACGCCGACCCAGATCAGGTACTGCTTCCACAGCGGCTCATCGAGGGCGTACTCCTTCAGCAGGAACTCCGCCTTGGCGATGGCCGAGGCTTCGCCCGAGGCGCGCAGCTGATTGATCTGGTTCGTCAGCACGTCGCCCGGGGGCAGGTTCACGATCCAGAAGATCAGCACGCTAACCAGCGCCAGCGTCCACAGCATCGTCCAGAAGCGGCGGATCAGGTAGGGGCCCATCTCAGACGGCCTTCTCGCGGTCGCTTGGGGTCATTCGGCGAAGAAGAACTCGTCCGGCCGGTGCACGCCCAGATGGGCGCCCGGGTCCCAGGCGTAGATGGCCTTGGCCGGCACGTTCCTGAGCGCGTTGTTGACCACGATCGGCTGCGGCGCGCCCGACACCAGGCCGATGGCGAAGATCTCCTGCGCATGGATGTCCAGCATCTCGGTCCAGATCGTCTCGCGCTCGTCGCGCGACGTGGCGCGGTTCCAGGCCTTGAAGAGCTCGAGCAGACGCTGCGCCTCGGGCGTGGCCGGGGGCTCGCCGGCGACGCCCTTGGTCTGGAAGTGCTGTCCCCACATGGGCCAGGAGAAATTGGCCTGATCCACCGGCGCCAGCGCCTCGGGCGGCGCGTCGGGCGTGGGAAGGCCGTTGTTCCAGCCGTACCAGACCGGCATCATCGAATCGCCGCCGTAGGCGGAGTTTCGCAGGATGTCCCGGTCCAGCGGACGGAAGATCAGCTTGGCGCCGATCTCGCGCCAGCTCTCGGCGACCAGCTCCAGCGCGTCGCTCTCCTCCGGCCGTTCGCCGGCGGTCTCCACGACGATTTCCAGCCGTCGGCCGTCGGGCAGCAGGCGCGTGCCGTCGCCGTCGCGTTCGGTCAGGCCCAGCTCGTCGAGGATCTGGTTGGCGGCGACCGGATCGTGCGCCGCGTAGGCCGCCGCGCGGTCCTCGTCGAAGAAAGGGGAGCCCGGCAGGGCCGCCACGGCGCTTTCCTTGGCCAGGCCGTAGAACAGGCTCTTGTTGATCGCCCGCCGGTCGATGCCCAGCGACAGCGCCTTGCGGAAGTCGCGGTTGCGCAGCAGCGGCTGCCAGGCGGGATCGGCGAAGTTCTGGTTGGGGTAGAGCGCGATCTCCGACGCGGCGCCGTTGGTCCACAGGAAGGTGGCGTAGTCGCCCTTGGGCTCGCCCTTCTTGAGGACCGGCGCGTCCGAGAAGGTCAGCGAGCGGATCTGCAGATCGCTTTCTCCCAGCGTGACCTTGGAGGCGACGAGGCCCGCGGCCGCGATCTCCACCTCCACCCCGTCCACATAGGGCAGCTGCACGCCGTTGGCGTCGACGCGGTGGTAGTAGGGGTTGCGCACCAGGACGTAGCGCTGGCCGTTCTTCTCCGACGTGTTCACCCAGGGCTGCAGCGTCGGCAGGTCCGGGTTGTCGAAGCCGTACATGTTGTCGAGCTTGTTGTGCAGCTGCGCCCAGTTGCGCGAGCGCGTCTCGGAGATGAGCGCGTCGAGCGAGCCCTCGTCGGCGTAGCTCGCGTGAAACCGCTTCATGTAATGGGCGGGCCGGTAGATGAACGGCGGGCGTGCGGCGGCCAGCGCCGGCAGCAGCCGCGGGTTCGGCGCGGACCAGGTGA
>JBCBYE010000093.1:0-10043 GCA_039816075.1 Pseudomonadota bacterium
CCGGGAAAGGAGAGCCGTCGCGGCGCCGGCGGCGTGGCGCGCAGCAGCCACCACAGGATCGGCAACGCCGCGAGCGCGGCCAGCAGCCACGGATTGAGAAAGGCCAGCACCCCGACGCTCAGCATGCCCGCGCCTCCCGCCCGTCACGCTGCCGCCGCGCGCCGAGGGGCGAAGCGGCGATCGCCGCCCGCTCGGCGGACGCCGCGCGACGTCGGTCGCGCGACGGAGGCGTCGTCGAACGGGACCGGACGCCGCCAGGCATCGCCGACGCCGACTGGACGTCCAGGCTTTCCACGACCCGCCGCACGCCCGTCGAAGGCCCGTCGCCGGTCCGTCTCGGCCATCCGCGCGCCTCCCCGCCCAGGACCGAACCCATGAGACCTGGCCAGCCGCGCCCCGCGCGGCCGCGGCACGAGGGGGCTCGATGCCCCCGAGGGACGCGCTCGGAGGCCCGCGGCCGCCCGCCGTTCAACGCAGGACCCGACGCCATCACGCCCCCCCGATCGCGCCGTAGAGCCACAGCAGCGCCTTGCGCGGGCTCTCATCGGTGCGATGCACCGCGCAGCGCCAGCCGCAGCTGCGGGCGGTGTCCATCAGGTCGGCGCGGCGCTCGGCCAGACGCTCCAGATACGCCTCGCGCAGGCCGCGGGCGCGGTGCGTTTCGAACTCGACGCCGCCGCCCAACGACTCCAGCACCAGCCGGCCATCGTAGGGAAAGCTCTCTTCCGCCGGATCGACGATCTGCAGATAGGCGCCCGAGACGCCGCGCTCCGCCGCGTGCAGCAGCGAGGGAAAGATCTCGTCGCGCGGCCCCATGAAGTCGCTCAGGAACACCGCCTTGCCGCCGGAGGCCATGGCCACCTTGGGCGGCGCGCCGAAATCCGGCCGGATCTCGCGTCCCGCATCGAGCTCCATGGCCATGCGGCCCAGCTGCGTCTCGCCCGTGGCCGGCCGCTCCGCCCCCGTGCCCATCAGCGACACGCGCTCTCCGCCGCGGATCAGCAGCACGCCCAGCGCCAGCGACAGCAGCCGCGCACGCTCCGCCTTCGTCCTGGGCGCCAGGTCCGATCGCCAGTCCATCGCCTGAGCGTCGTCGGCCCAGAGCCAGATGGTCTGCGCCGCCTCCCACTCCATCTCGCGGATATAGAGCTGATCGGAGCGGGCGGAGCGTCGCCAGTCGATCGCCGTCGCCGGATCGCCGGGCAGCGCGTGGCGATACTGCCAGAACGTCTCGCCCGGACCCGACCGCTTGCGTCCGTGCACGCCGGCGACGACCGAGGCCGCCAGGCGCTCGGCCGAGGCCATCAGAGGCGGCAGAGCGCCGGAAATGCGTTCCGCATCGCGGCGCAGCCAAGCCGGGCCGCGACGTTCGGACAGGGGGACGACGGTGGATTCGTTCATGCCGCGGCGCCTCGGGGCGCGCGCGCGATCACGCGGCGGCCTCCAGCCCCAACGCCTCTTCCGCCAGTCCGTCGATCAACGCCTCCAGCGTGCGCCCTTCGGCCCGCGCCGCGAAGGTCAGCGCCATGCGGTGCTTGAGCGCCGGGCGCGCCAGCGCGGCGACGTCGGCCACCGACGGGGCCAGCCGCTGCTCCAGCAGCGCCTTGGCGCGCACGGCGAGCATCAGCGCCTGCGCCGCACGCGGCCCGGGCCCGAAGGCCACGGCGCCCTCCACGAGGGGCGAGGCGCCGTCTTCGCCCGGCCGGGCGGAGCGGACGAGCTTCAGGATCGCCTCCACCACCGTCTCTCCCACCGGCATGCGGCGCACCAGCTGCTGCGCGGCGATGAGGCCGTCCGAGCCGAACACCGCCTCCGCCACGGCGTCGTCGACGCCGGTGGTGGCGATCAGGATCGCCCGCTCCGCGTCCAGCGTCGGATAGTCCACGTCCACCTGCAGGATGAAGCGGTCCAGCTGCGCCTCGGGCAGCGGATAGGTGCCCTCCTGCTCGATGGGGTTCTGCGTGGCGAGCACGTGGAACGGCTTGGGCAGCGGCCGGTCCTCTCCGGCGACGGAGACGATTTTCTCCTGCATCGCCTGCAGCAGCGCCGACTGCGTGCGCGGCGAGGCGCGGTTGATCTCGTCGGCCAGCAGCACCTGGTGGAAGATCGGCCCCTGGATGAAGCGGAAGGCGCGGCCGCCGCCATGCTCCGCCTCCTCCAGCACCTCGGCGCCCAGAATGTCCGCGGGCATCAGGTCGGGCGTGAACTGCACGCGCCCCGCGTCGAGGCCCATGACCTTGCCAAGCGTCTCCACCAGCCGCGTCTTGGCCAGCCCCGGCGCGCCGACCAGCAGCGCGTGGCCGCCGCAGAGCAGGGCGTTGAGCGTCAGATCGACCACAGCCTCCTGCCCGATGACCCGCTTGGCCACTTCGGCCCGCGCGCGGCCCAGCTCGGCGCCCAGCGCTTCGATGCGGGCCACGAGATCTTCGGCGTCCTGGGGGGCGGCGGCGTCGGTCATGCAAGGCTCCGTCTGCACAGCGCCGCCCCGCCCGATGGTCAGGCCTGGCGCGCGGCGCCGGCGCGAGTCGTCCCGCCGCGATCTTTCAAAGGTTAGGAGCGCGGCCTAGCTTGTCCACCGCAACGGGCGCCGCGGCGCCGCAAAGACGGAGGCCGACATGGGCGAGGGCGATCAACAAGCCGGGAGCGGCGGGCCCGATGCCGAAAATTTGGCCGCCACGGTGCGCAAAGCGGCGGCAAAGGGCCCGCCGCCCGTGCATTTGTGGAATCCGCCGTTCTGCGGCGATCTGGACATGCGCATCGCCCGCGACGGCACCTGGTTCTACATGGGCACGCCCATCGGGCGGCCGGCGCTGGTCCGGCTCTTCGCCTCGGTGATCCGCAAGGACGACGACGCCTATTTCCTCGTCACCCCGGTGGAGAAGGTGGGCATCACCGTCGACGACGCGCCTTTCGTCGCGCAGGATTTTCGCGTGGAGGGCGCCGGCGAGGCGCAGCGCCTGGTCTTCGCCACCAATGTCGGGGACGAGACGGAGGCGGGGCCGGACCATCCGATCCGCGTGGTGCGCGACGCGCAAACCGGCGAACCCTCTCCGTACGTGCACGTCCGCGCGAACCTTGAGGCGCTGATCGACCGCAAAAGCTTTTATCGCCTGGTCGATCTGGGCGAGCATGCGGCGGTCGACGGCCGGTCATGGTTCGGCGTGCGGTCTGGCGGTCGGTTCTTCCCGATCCTGCCGTCGGAGGACCTGGAGGATTGAGGCGGCGCGGGCGGGGCGCGGCGCGCCTCGCTCCGCCGGCATTTGCGACGCTTCGATGACGGTTCGGACGCTCCGAGGCCATTGACCGCTCCAATCTGACACGCTTTCGCAACGTCGGCGCCTCGGCGCCCGCATCCGCGCTTGCCGCAGCGCGCGGAACCGCAATATTGGCCGAAATGGGGCGAGTTGATCGACACATCACGGAAGAGGCGTTGCGCGCCGCGGTCCTGCAGGGCCGGCGGGGCGCAAGCTCCGACTATGATCTCCACCCGGAGGTGAAGGCGTCGCTGCCGGCCGGCCGGCCGCTGCGCGAGGCGGCGGTGCTGTGCGCCGTGGTCGACCGCGGCGACGGCCTGCGCGTGATCCTGACGCGCCGCGCCGACCACCTGCGCCTGCATGCCGGCCAGGTCGCCTTTCCCGGCGGCCGCCGCGACGCGGGCGATCCCAGCCTGCGCGACGCCGCCCTGCGCGAGGCGTGGGAGGAGATCGGTCTGCGCCCCTCCTCGGTGGAGGTCATCGGCCCCATCGACGGGCACGAAACGGTCACCGGCTTTTCCGTCACGCCCTACGTGGCGCTCGCTCCGCCGGATTTCGCGCCGCGGCCCGATGCCGGCGAGGTGGCCGAGGTGTTCGAGCCGCCGCTGTCCTTTCTGATGGACCCGGCCAACCACGTGCGCGACTGGCGCGAGGTGGACGGCCGCCGCCGCTGGTTCTGGTCCATGCCGTGGGAAGGCCGCTACATCTGGGGCGCCACGGCGCGGATGCTGGTGGGCCTGTCCGAGCGGTTCGACAGCCTCGAGGGGGCGAGGGCCGATGCACGGAGCTGACACGGACGCCGAAGCCGGCGACGCCGCGCCCGGCCGGCGCATCGACGCGCCCTGGCTGCGCGGTCCGGCGGCGCAGGCCGTGGTCTCCGCCCTCGCCGGCAGCGGCGCGCGCGCGCTTTTCGTCGGCGGCTGCGTGCGCAACGCGCTGCTGGACGTCGCCGTGTCGGACCTCGACATCGCCACCGACGCCGAACCGCAGGACGTGCAGCGCCTGCTGGAGGCCGCCGGCATCCGCCACGTGCCCACGGGCATCGAACACGGCACCGTCACCGCCATCGCGCCCGGTCGAACGCTGGAGATCACGACGTTCCGCCAGGACGTGGAGACCGACGGCCGCCACGCCCGCGTGCACTTCGGCCGTTCGCTGGAAGAGGACGCGCGCCGGCGCGACTTCACCATGAACGCCCTCTACGCCGAGGCGGACGGCACGGTGCTCGATCCGCTCGACGAAGGGCTGGCGGATCTGGCGCGGCGGCGCGTGCGCTTCATCGGCGATCCCGCCCGGCGCATCGCCGAGGATCGGCTGCGCATCCTGCGCTTCTACCGCTTTCACGCCCTCTACGGCGACGCCGCCTGCGGCCTCGACGCTGCGGGACAAGAGGCCTGCGCCGAGGCGGTCGCAGGCCTCGACGATCTGGCGCGAGAGCGCGTGGGCGCCGAAATGCGCAAGCTGCTCGACGCCGTGGACCCCGGCCCCGCGCTTGCGGGCATGGACGAAGCCGGGGCGCTGGCGCGGGTCCTGCCCGGCGCGGCGACCGCCGGCATCGCCCCGCTCGTCGCGACCGAGGCGCTGGCCGGCGCCTCGCCCGACTGGAAACGACGCCTGCTGGCGCTGGGCATCGCCCCCGACGACGCGGTGGAGCCGCTGCGCCTGTCGCGCGCCGAACAGCGCGGCCTGCGCGCCATCCTCGCCGCCCAGGCCGAGGCGCGCCCGGCCGCGCAGACCGCGTATCGGCACGGCGCCGAAGCCGCCCGCGACGCGGCGCTGCTCGCCGCCGCCGCGGCGGCCGTCGCGCCCCCGCGCGGTCTGCTGCGCGACGCGGCCAAGGGCGCCATGACCGAATTCCCGATCTCCGCCGACGATCTGATCGCCCGCGGCATGAAGCCCGGCAAGGCGCTGGGCGACCGCTTGGCGAAGTTGGAGGAAGCCTGGCTCGACAGCGGCTTCAAGGCCTCGCGCGGCGAGCTGCTGGACGGCTAGCCGCTCAGGCCCGCGCCCGACCTCCGCCCCGCATCGAGCGCCGCGACCCGCGCCGCCTCCGCCCGCCACCAGGCGCGCGCCGCCAGCCGGCGGCGCAACGGCGTGTCCGTCCCCGCGGGCGCGTTTTCGATGTAGCGCACCGCCTCGTCGCGGCTCTCCCCGCGCAGGCCCGCCAGATAGGCTTCGGCATGGTCGAGGCTGAACCCCTGCGGATGATGTTCCGCGTAGTTGGCGGTCAGATCGGTCCAGACCGCCCCCGCCGCCCCCACGCCCTCGCACCACGCCGCGACAAGCTCGGCGGAGCGCCCGTCCCCCCGCCGCGACCGCGCGCACCAGACCCCGATCCGCGCCGTCGGCGCGCGCTCCCGCGCCGCCAGATCCTCGCGCGCCGCGAACGGATCGTCGCGGCGGGAGGCGATGACATGCGTCGGACAGGGCGCGCCGTGGTCGACGTCGATGCACACGGCCAGCCCCATCCTGCGCTTCACGCTGACCCGCGAGAATTCGAGGGGCACGCGGGGCCCGGCCCCCATCCGCCAGGCCCCCTCCACCTTGGGGGCCAGGTCGTCGAGATCCCAGATGAGCGATCCCCAGCCGATGATGAAAACGCGGTCCCTCACGACCGGGCCCGGCGCAGACCCCGCCGCGGCGACCGTCGCGCGGCCGCCTCGATCTTCGCCGCGCCCGTCATCGCGCCCATGCCGCACGGACCGAGCGGGAGATCGGACGCCGACGCCCGCGGCGCGGCCGCGGCTCGGGTCGGAACGGACACGCGCCCCGCCTCACTCCGCCGCCACGGCCTCCTCGCCCACCTTTTCCACCCGGCAGGCGGAGAACTTGAACTCCGGGATCTTGCCCCAGGGGTCGAGCTGGGGGTTGGTGAGGACGTTGGCCGCCGCCTCCACGAAGGCGAAGGGGATGAAGACCATGTCCTCGGCCACGGCGCGGTCGGCGCGGGCGGCGAGCGTGATCTCGCCCCGGCGGGTGGTCACGCGCAGCATCTCGCCAGGGCTCACGCCCATGATCTTGAGGGTGCGGGGGTGCAGGGCGGCGGAGGCCTCGGGCTCCAACGCGTCGAGGGCGCCGGAGCGGCGCGTCATGGAGCCGGTATGCCAGTGCTCCAGCATCCGCCCCGTGGTCAGGATCATCGGAAAATTCTCGTCCGGCGTCTCCGCCGGCGGCGTGACGCGGGCGGGCGTGAACTTGGCGCGGCCGGCGCGGCGCGGGAACCCGTCGCCGAAGACCACCGGCTGGCCCGGGTCGTCGTTCGACAGCGACGGATAGGTCACCGCGTTCTCCCCCTCCAGCCGCGACCAGGTGATGTGGTGCAGCGAACGCATGGACATCTTCATCTCGTTGAAGACCATCCGCGGCGTGTCGTAGTCCCAGTCGAGGCCGAGGGCATTGGCGAGGTCCACGATGATGCGCCAGTCCTCGCGCGCCTCGCCCGGCGCCTCCAGCGCCTTGCGGCCCATCTGCACCTGGCGGTTGGTGTTGGTCACCGTCCCGGTCTTTTCCGGCCAGGCGGAGGCGGGCAGGATCACGTCGGCGAACATCGCCGTTTCGGTCAGGAAGATGTCCTGCACCACCAGATGATCGAGATGCGCCAGACCCTTGCGCGCATGCTCGACATCGGGGTCGGACATCGCCGGGTTCTCGCCCATGATGTACATGCCGCGGATCTCGCCGCGATACATGGCGTCGACGATCTCCACCACCGTCAGACCCGGCTGCGGGTCGATCTCCGCCCCCCGCCAGATGTGGCGGAAGAGCTCGCGCACGTCCTGGTCGGCGACCGACTGGTAATCGGGCAGAACCTGCGGGATCAGCCCGGCGTCGGAGGCGCCCTGCACGTTGTTCTGGCCGCGCAGCGGGTGCAGGCCGGTGCCGGGGCGGCCGATCTGACCGCAAAGCAGCGCGAGAGAGATCAGGCAGCGGGCGTTGTCCGTGCCGTGCACGTGCTGGCTGACGCCCATGCCCCAGAAGATCATCGCCCGCTCGGCCGAGGCGTAGGCCCGCGCCACCTCGCGGATCGTGTCCGCCTCGATCCCGCACAGCGGCGCGACCCGCTCCGGCGTGAAGGCGCGGATATGATCGCGGAACTCGAAGAAGCCTTCGGTGAACCCCTCGACGTAGTTCCGGTCGTAGAGCTTCTCCTCCACGATCACGTTCATCAGGCCGTTCAGCAGCGCCACGTCGGCGCCGGGGCGGAACTGCAGCATGCGCCAGGCGTGGCGGTGCAGGGCCTGGGCGCGGGGGTCCATCACCACCAGCTTGCCGCCGCGCTTGGCGAACTGCTTGAAATAGGTGGCCGCGACCGGGTGGTTCTCCGTGGGGTTGGAGCCGATGACGATGGCGAAATCGGCGTTCTCGATCTCGTTGAACGTCGCTGTGACGGCCCCGCTGCCGACATTCTCCATCAGCGCCGCGACGGAGGAGGCGTGGCAGAGCCGCGTGCAATGGTCGACGTTGTTGTGGCCAAAGCCGACGCGGATCAGCTTCTGAAACAGATACGCCTCTTCGTTTGAGCATTTGGCCGAGCCGAAGCCGGCCACCGACTTGCCGCCGTACCAAGCCTTGGCGTCCTTGAAGCCGTTGGCGGCGACCTCGATGGCCTCGTCCCAGTCCGCCTCGCGGAAATGGGTCCAGGGGTTCGAGGGATCGACGTTCAGGCCCTTCTCCGGCGCGTCATCCCGCCGGATCAGGGGTTTGGTCAGGCGATGCGGATGGGCGACGTAGTCGAAGCCGAAGCGGCCCTTCACGCACAGGCGGTTCTCGTTCGCGGGCCCGTCGACGCCGTCGACCCAGGCGATCCGGTCGTCCTTGATCTTGAAGCTGACCTGGCAGCCCACGCCGCAATAGGGACAGACGGAGCGGACCTCGCGGTCATAGGCCTTCGAATCGCCCTGCTGCGCCGCGTCCATCGCCGCCGCCGGCATCAGCGCGCCGGTGGGACAGGCCTGCACGCACTCGCCGCAGCCCACGCAGGTGCTCTCGCCCATGGGATCGGCGAAGTCGAAGACCACCTGAGTGCCGCGCCCCCGCCCCGAAAGCGAGATGACGTCGTTGACCTGCACCTCGCGACAGGCGCGTTCGCACAGGCCGCACTGGATGCAGGCGTCGAGATTGACGCGCATGGCCACGTGAGAGGCGTCGAGCAGCGGAACCGCCTTAGCCTCCACCTTGGGAAAGCGGCTGCCCGCCACGCCCGCCGCCTCGGCCATGTCCCAAAGGTGAGAGGATCGGTCGCGCGCCGCCTCCTGCTCCGGCTGATCGGCGACGAGCAGTTCCATGACCATGGCGCGCGCCTTGGTCGCGCGAGCGGTGTCGGTGGTCACGACCATGCCCTCCACCGGCTCGCGCAGGCAGGAAGCGGCCAGCGTGCGCTCGCCCTCGATCTCCACCATGCAGGCGCGGCAGTTGCCGTCGGGGCGATAGCCCGGCGCGGGCTTGTGGCACAGATGCGGGATCGTCAGGCCGCGGCCGTGGGCGACCTCCCAGATCGTGTCGCCGGGGCGCGCTTCGACGATTTCGCCGTCGAGGGTGAAGCGGATGGCGTCGTTCATGGCGAAGGCTCCCGGCCGGTGTCCGGGTCGGATCATGGCAAGGCCGGGCCGCGCGTTGCAGCGGGAAATCGACCGAGGACGCGCGATTTGCGGCGAAGCGCCCCGCGGGGCGCCGCGGATCGGAAACTCCGGGCGTGCATGGGCGTCGCGGCGCAGCGTCCCCGCGCCGCGACGTCGCTCAGCCGAACAGCTTCGGCTTCAGCTTCAGCAGCGTCGCGTTGGTCTCGCGGCTCAGCTTGCCGACCGTGTCGAGGATGCGGTCGCGGGTCGAACGGCCCTCGTCCACCGCCGCCTCGATGGCGCAGGCCTGGATCATCGCCGCCAGCACCGCGGGGTTCGCCGCGGCATAGCCCTGGCCGAACGCCGCATCCAGGGCCGCTGCGCTTTCGCGCATCCAGTGGCCGGCCGCCGCGGGCGCGCCGCGTTCGGGCGCGGGCAGCGTCGCGGCGGGCTCCGGGCGGGGGTTTCCATCCATGGTCGGGTCTCTCGATCTGCGGCCGGCTGGGCGAAGGCTCGATCGGCCAGATGGCGCCCGCGACCGGGCCGACAAGCCGAAGACGGTTTCGACTGCGACCGTTGCAGGGTTTGACTCATGTCAAGGGCGCCCCGCGGCCCATGGGATACGTGTCGTTCAACGACCAGAGAGGCCCCATATGCCCATGCAGAACAGCTTTCCCGCCATCGTCTCCCAGGTGGCGAACCGGATCGGCGCCGCCGTGGCCGAGGTTCATCTCGGCCGCTTCGGCCTCAGCCGCGACGAATGGCGCGTTCTCACGGCCATCGGCAAGGCGGAGGGCGAGCCCACCCGCGCCGTCGCCGAGATGACCGGCCTCGACAAGGTGGCGATCTCGCGCGCCGCGACCGCGCTGGAGGATGCCGGCCTGATCGACCGACGCGAGGATCGCGACGACCGCCGCATCAAGATCCTGCACCTCACCCGGCGAGGGCGCGAGATCCTCGAGGCGATCCTCGAACAGATGTCGGCGCGCGAGCGCTTTCTGCTCGACGGGCTCGACCCGTTGGAGCGCAGCCTGCTGGAGCGCATCCTCGCCAAGATCGGCGCGCGGGCCGAGGCGCTGGCCTCCGGCGAGGTCGATCCGGACATGGACGGCCGCCTCGCCTTCGACGGCGTCGTCGCGGAGCGGGCGCCGCAATCGCAAAACGGTTGACGTTGCCGCGAGGCCGCTTTGCGCGGCCGCCGCGACGCCCCATCCTGCCGGTGCGCCCCGAC
>JBCBYE010000287.1:0-5969 GCA_039816075.1 Pseudomonadota bacterium
CGCGCCGGGGCATGGGCCTCAGCGGTTGAAGCCGGAGCGGTGGGCCCAGCCGGTGGTCCGCTTCTCGATCCAGGCCATCAGCGCGTACATGCCGATGCCTTCGATGGCGAGGGCGATCAGGCAGGCGAAGACCAGCGGCACCTCGAAATTCGCCTGCGCCGTCAGCATCATGTGCCCGACGCCGGCATTCGCCGCCACCGTTTCGGACAGGACCGAACCGATGAAGGCGAGCGTGATGGCCACCTTCAGCGAACCGAAGAAGTAGGGCATCGAGCGCGGGATGCCGACCTTGGTCATGATGTCGAGCTTTTTGGCCCCGAGCGCGCGCAGGACGTCCTCCATCTCCGGCTCGATGGTGGCGAGGCCGGTGGCGACGTTCACCACGATGGGAAAGAAGCTGATGAGAAAGGCGGTCAGCACCGCAGGCACCCAGCCGGTGCCGAACCACAGCACCAGGATCGGAACCACGGCGACCTTGGGGATCGAATTGAAGCCGATCATCAGCGGGTAGAGCCCCGCATAGATCCGCCGGTCCCAGCCGATGAAAAGGCCCAGCGCCAGGCCGAAGACGATGGCGAGGCCGAAGCCGGCGAGCGTGGTCCAGAGCGTCTGGAGCGAGTTCGACAGAAGGCCCGGCCAGAACTCCCACGCCGCATAGGCGACGACGGTGGGCGCGGGCAGGATGTAGCGCGGCGTGCCGAGACCGCGCACCGCCAGCTCCCACACGACGAAGAGGCCGATGGTCACCACCCAGGGCGCGAGGCGGACCCAGAGCTCGCCGCGCGCCTGGGGGGCGGGGGGCGGCGTGGCGGCGTCGGTCATTGCCGGGCCTCCGCGATCAGGCCGCGCAGCTCCTGCACGATGTCGGTGAAGGCGCGGTCGTAGGTGAGGTCGAGGTCGCGCGGCCGCTCCAGCGGCACGTCGCGCACCTTGATGATGCGGCCGGGCCGCGCGCTCATGACGAAGATGCGGTCGGCGAGGAACACCGCCTCGCGCAGATCATGGGTCACGAGGATGCTGGTGAAGCCCTGGGCGGCGTGCAGGTCGCGCATGACGCACCACAGCTCCTCGCGCGTGAAGGCGTCGAGGGCGCCGAAGGGCTCGTCCAGCATCACCAGTTCGGGCGCATGGATCAGGGCGCGGCAGAGGGAGGCGCGCTGCTGCATCCCGCCCGAAAGCTGCCAGGGATACTTTTCCCCCGCCCCCTCGAGACCCACCGAAGCGAGCAGCGCATCGGCCTTGGCGCGGTAGGCGGCCTTCTCCCTGCGCATGCGGGACCGGTGCGGCTGCACCACCTCGAGCGGCAGCAGGACGTTGTCGCGCGTCAGGCGCCAGGGCAGCATCACCGGGTTCTGAAACGCCATGCCGGCGATGGAGACGGGGCCGGAGACGCCCTGCCCGGCCACGGCGACGCGGCCGGAGGTGGGGAAGTTGAGGCCGGTGGCCAGCTTCATCAGGGTGGATTTTCCGCAACCGGACGGGCCGACCACGGCGACGAACTCGCCCTTCTCGACCGCGAGGCTCAGCCCCTCGACCGCGAGCGTCCCCTCGGCCGCCCCCTGCGGCGCATACCGCAGGGAGACGTCCTCGATGTCGACGAAGGCCACCTCGCCGTCGGTCAGGGCACGGCGCGTTCGGCGGCCGGCGGCAGGAAGCTGGCGTCGAAGATCGCCTCGGGCGCCGGCGGAGGGTTCTGGAACTCGTAGGTGTCGGCGATCTGGCCGATGGAGGCGGCGAGCCGGTCCATGTCCACCGCGCCGAAGCCGTTGGCGCGGACCTCGTCGGTGACGATGTTGTCGGCGATGGCCATCTGCAGCCGCTCAAGCTCCACCGCTTCGCGCGCGACGTCGTTGGCGGCGAGCACGTACTTAACGGCCGCCTCCGGGTCGGTCACGGTGTCCTGAAATCCGCGGACCAGCGCCTTGACGAAGCCCTTCACCGCCTCGGGGTTCTCGGCGGCGAAGGCGGGGTTGACCAGGATCACGTTGCCGTAGAGGTCCAGCCCGTTCTCGGCCATCAGGATGACGGAGATGTCGTCCTCCGGCACGCCGTTGGCCTTGAGATTGATGAAGGATGAGAAGGAGAAGCCGGTGATGGCGTCGACCTTGCCCTGGGCCAGCATCGGCTCGCGCACCGGAAAGCCCACGTTCTCGATGGTCACCTTGGAGGCGTCGATGCCGTTGGCCTTGGTGAAGGCGGCCCACTGGGCGTAGGCGCCGTCGGGGGCAGGGGCGCCGAGGACCTTGCCCTCCAGATCCTTGGGTTCGGAGACGCCGAGGCTTTTGCGGCCGACGACCGCGAAGGGCGGGTTGTTGTAGATCATGAAGACCGCGGCGACCTCCAGATCGGGGTTCTGGTCGCGGAACTTGATGAGCGAATTGATGTCGGCCGACCCCATCTGGTAGGTGCCCGAGGCGACGCGCGGGATCGCCTCGCGGCTGCCCTGACCGGTGTCCATGGCGACGTCGAGGCCCTCCGCCTCGAAGTATCCGCGATCCTTGGCCAGCAGCAGCGGGGCGGCGGGCCCCTCCCACTTCCAGTCGTTGGAGAACTTGATGGAGGTCTGCGCGGCGGCCGAGCCGGCGGCGAGCGCGACGGCGACGGCCAGCGTCAGGAGGCGGTTCATGGCGATACCCCGGGAGTTGTTGCCGATTCGAGCGGCATTAGAGCGACCGCAACGCCCTCGCACAAGACAGACGCGGAGACGGCGCCTGCATTTTGGGCGGCAGCGTCAGAGGGCGCCGCCGATGCCCAGTTCCTCCAGCCAGCGCTGATATTCGATCAGAGGGCGGTCGCCGGGGCGCTGGGGCAGCTCGATCCGAGCATGGAACGGGGGCAGGAGCCAGGGGCGCTGGCTTTCGATGATCGGCTTGTCCTGCCGGCGCGCATGGGCGCTGAAGGCCTGGTAGTCGGCGTCCTTGTCCAGCGAGAGGTCGTAGTCGCGGGCGAAGGTCCGGAAATTGCGCGTGGCGCGATGGTCCACCGGGCAGGTTCCCAGCCAGATGACGTAGCGGCCGGAGGGCGTGTCCTTGGCCAAGCGGATGACGCCGGGCATGTGCACGGCGTTGCGGTAGGCTATCTCCACCTCGCCCGCCTCCGCGCCCGTGGCGCCGGAGGCGAGGGAGGCGGGCTGACGGGTTTCGTAGTCGCAGCACAGCTCTCACCCCGCGCGGGCGACGCGGTGGTGGGGCGGGGCGGGATCGGCGCGATCGCCCAGGATGCCCTCATGCACCCAGGGGAAATGCGTGTCGTCGAGCGTGCCCATGATCATGCGAACGGCGCTGGCGCGGGTCGGATCGGTTTCGTCGAGCGTCACCACGCGGAAGGCGGGGTCCTCGAATTCAGGAAAATCCGGCAGGGGCGCGGCCGCCTCGGGCGCGAGGCAGACCCAGATCAGGCCCAAGGCCTCCGTCGCCTGAAAGGCCGGCACGGCGGCGGCGGATGGGATCGTGCGGTCCGCCGGGACCTGCGGGATGCGCACGCAGGCGCCGCTGCGGCCGTAGGCCCAGCCATGATAGGGACACTGAATGGCCTGGCGACCGTCGACGGTCGCGATCTCGCCCAGCGACAGCTGCGCCTGGCAATGGCGGCAGACGTCGAGCACCGCGGTCGGCGCGCCGTCCAGCCGCGCCAGGGCGACGGGCGTGTCGAGCAGACGCACGCCGACGATCCGGCCCGGCTCAAGCGCGTCGGAACGCAGGACCGGGCGCCGGAAGCGGGCCATGCCGGCGCGGAAGCCCGCGACGGCTTCGGCGCCGGGGCGCCTGCGGCCAGGGGCCGGGCGGCGGGGCGGCCTTCGGACCGGCCCCCTCCGCCGTCATGCGTCGAAGCGGTCGCGCAGGGCGGCGAGGCCGGTTTCGAACATCGCCGCGACGATCTCGTCCGCCTCGTGGCCGTCCGCCTCGAAGGTCGCGGACCAGAAGATGCGGGTCAGCCCCTCGTGGTCGGAGACGGTGAAGGTCGCAACGTAATCCTCCACCGGCAGCGGCCCCTCGACGATTTCGTAGCGGTAGAAATCGTCGCCCGCCTCCACGAAGCGCTCCAGCAGCATTTCGCCGTCGGCGAGGCTGAGATGGCGGTGGAACTGACCGTCCAGTTCCACCAGCTCGCACTCCTGAACGCCGGGATGCCAGTCCTCGATGGCGGAGAACTGGCCGACCTCCTCCCAGACCTCGCGGGGGGAGCCCTGGATGTCCACCCAGCGTTCCACCCGGTCGCGGCCGCGTTTGGCGGGATCGAGGCCGATGTCGTTGTCGCTCATCTGCATGGCCTCAGGGCATGGGGATCGGCTGCGTCGGCTTGGGCACGTCGTAGCCGGCGATGGTGGCGGGGCGCTGGGCGATGCGGACGTACCAGTCCTTGACGTTCGGGAACTGGTTCAGGTCGATGCGCTGCCATTCGAAGCGCGAGACCCAGGGCCAGATCGCCATGTCGACGATGGAATAGTCGCCGACGACGAATTCGCGCCCCTCCAGACGCTTGTCGAGGACGCCATAAAGGCGCTGCGCCTCCTTGCCGTAGCGTTCCTCGGCATAGGGCGCCTTGCCCTCGTTGAACTTGAGGAAGTGGTGCGCCTGGCCGAGCATCGGGCCCTGGCCGGCCTTCTGCCACATCAGCCACTCGAGGCCTTCCCATTTGTCGGCGGGCAGGAACGTCTGATGCTTTTCCGCGAGGTAGAGCAGGATCGCGCCGGATTCGAAGACGCTGCGCCCGGTCTCCTTGTCGACGATGGCGGGGATCTTGTTGTTCGGCGAGATCTTGAGAAAGTCAGGCGCGAACTGATCGTCCTGGCCGATGTTGATGGCGTGCACGTCGTAGGGAACGCCCAGCTCTTCGAGCAGCATGGAGACCTTGCGGCCGTTCGGGGTGGTCCAGGTGTAGAGGTCGTACATCGGGGCGCTCTCCGTCAGCCGGCGGCCTCGCCCTGCGCGCGCGCGGCGCTCAGGGTCTGGGCGGGGGTGATCTGTTCGGGGTCGGTCTTGAGGTGCAGCAGGTAGCAGCCCGGCGCGGCGAGGGCGCGCTGGAAGGCGGCGGCGAAATCCTCGGTGCGCTCCACCCGTTCCCCATCGCCGCCGTAGCCCTTGGCCAGCAGCACGAAATCGGGGTTGAAGAGGTCCGTGGCGATGACCCGGCCGGGATGGCGGCGTTCCTGATGCATGCGGATGGTGCCATACATGCCGTTGTCGCAGACCAGCGTGATGATCTTGGCGCCGTGCTGGCGGGCCGTGGCCAGCTCCTGCCCGGTCATCAGAAAGCAGCCGTCGCCGGCCACGTTGACCACCACGCGGTCGGGATGTTCGAGCGCGGCGGCGACGGCGGCGGGGGTGCCGTAGCCCATGGAGCCCGAGGTCGGCGCCAGCTGCGTGGCGTGGCGGCGATGCTGGTGAAAGCGGTGCAGCCAGACCGTGTAGTTGCCCGCGCCGTTCGTCAGGATGGCGTCGTCGGGCAGCGCGGCGGACATGGCCAGCATGGCCTCGCCCAGATCGACGCCGTTGCCCGATTGCGGCGGCGGCGGGGTGGAATAGGCTTCGAATTCCGCCCGCATCCGCGCGACATGCGGACCGGCGGGGCGAGAGGCCATGATCCTGGCCGCCTCGAAAAAGGCCGCGGCGCCGCAGGCGATGGAAAGGTCGGGACGGTGGACCATGCCCGGCTCCTCAGGGCCGGGATGGACCGTGACGAGACGCATGCGCGGCGTCGGGACGCCGAACAGCTCGTAGCCCTGCGAGGTCATCTCCCCCAGGCGGGACCCGATGTTGACGATCAGGTCCACCTCCTCGCGCACGCGCTTGGCGAGGGCGGGGTTGGGGGCGATCCCGATGGCGCCGGCGAAGTTGGGATGGGCGTTGTCGAAATGGTCCTGCCGGCGCAGGGACGTGGCGACGGGCAGGCCGAGCCGTTCGGCGAACGCCTGCGCCGCGGCCTGGGTGTCGTGAGACCAGCCGGCGCCGCCCAGCAGCAGCAGCGGC
>JBCBYE010000317.1:0-5585 GCA_039816075.1 Pseudomonadota bacterium
ATGGGCACGCATGTGGCCTGGGGCTTCGCCGCCGCGATCTGGCTGTTCCTGGTGCTGGGCCTGATCCGGCCCATCCTGATGGGCAGCTGGTCCGAGGCGGTGCCCTACGGCATCTTCCCGCACCTCGACTGGACGGCGGCCTTCTCGATCCGCTACGGGAACCTTTTCTACAACCCGTTCCACGCGCTTTCGATCGTGTTCCTCTACGGGTCCACCCTGCTCTTCGCCATGCACGGCGCGACGATCCTGGCGGTGACCCGCGTCGGCGGCGACCGGGAGATCGAGCAGATCACCGACCGCGGCACGGCGACGGAGCGGGCGGCCCTGTTCTGGCGCTGGACCATGGGCTTCAACGCCACGATGGAGGGCATTCACCGCTGGGCCTGGTGGTTCGCTGTGCTGACCCCGATCACCGGCGGCCTGGGCATCCTTCTGACGGGCACCGTGGTGGACAACTGGTACCTCTGGGCCGTGGAGCACCATTTCGCGCCCCCCTACCCGGACTACTGGGAGAGCGTGACGCCCAACCCCTACATGATGGAGGGCAACGGCGACGCGAACGCCTACGTCCCCAATGACGACGTCAACGTCGGTCCCTATCCGGGCGAGCCGGTGGCCGCCGAGGGCGAGGAGGCGACCCAATGATCGGCGACTGGTTCGAGAAGATTAAGTGGAAGAAGCCGTTCAGGTACGATGACGTCATCGTCCAGGTCGGCGGCGTCGGAGCGGTGGTCATCGTGGTGGCCTACTGGGTCCTGTGGGGTCCGCCGGTGGACGTCGTGTCGGACCAGAACGGCTTCCGCGGCACCGGCATGGCCCAGATCGAGTTCGAATCCGAGATGGCCGCGCTCAAGGCGCTCAACGTGATGCCCGAAAGCGAGGAGCCCTACGTCCCCGAAGGGGGCGAGGACCTGGCCGGAGACATCTACGAGAACGTCCAGGTGCTCGGGAATCTGACGGACGACAACTTCAACCGCGTGATGCTGGCTATCACCGAATGGGTCTCTCCGGAGCAGGGCTGCGCGTATTGCCACGGCGAAGACGGCAACTTCGCCTCGGACGCCTACTACGCCAAGCTGGTCGCGCGGCGCATGTTCCAGATGACTTGGGAGGTGAACTCCAACTGGAACAGCCATGTGGGCGACGCCGGGGTGAACTGCTACACCTGCCATCGCGGCAACAACGTGCCCGAATACATCTGGTTCAACGCCGAGGTGCAGTCCGAGAACCTCGGGCCCAACGCGATGTATCAGAACCGGGCGGGGATGGAGGTGCCGGTCTACGCGTCGCTTCCCGCCAACTCGCTGGAGGCGCTGCTGGGTCCTGAGGTGCCGGTCGACAGCCAGGCCGTGCGCGTGCAGGCCCGCAGCGAGCGGGCGGAGAACGACAGCTTCGACTACCAGACCGGGACGGAGCTGACGTATTCGCTGATGATGCACTTCTCCAACAGCCTCGGCGTGAACTGCACCTACTGCCACAACTCCCGCGCCTGGTCGCAGTGGGATCAGTCGCCTCCGCAGCGGGAGACGGCCTGGTACGGCATCCGCATGGTCCGCACGCTGAACGCGGAGTATCTGGAGCCGCTGGGCCCGACCTATCCGGAGCATCGGCTGGGTCCGCTCGGCGATGCGCCCAAGGCCGCGTGCAACACCTGCCACCAGGGCGTCGCCAAGCCGCTTTACGGCGCGCCGGCGGTGGAGAACTGGCCGGAGCTGGTCAGCCCCGATCCGGTCTATTCGCAGGAGACGGCCGCCGCCACGGAGTGATCCGATAGGCCTGAGGCCCGCGAAAGATGCAAAGCGCCGCCGGCCCGTCCGGCGGCGCTTTCGCGTTCAGGGGGCGGGGTCCTTGAGGCGCGCGGCGGCGACGGCGGCGAGGGCGGTGAAGACCGCGGCCGTGGCGAGCGTCGCGGCGAGGCCGCCGGTCTGGAAGGTGAGGCCGGAAAGCAGCGTGCCGATCAGCCGCCCCGCGGCGTTGGCCATGTAGTAGAAGCCCACATCCATCGTCACCCGCTCATCCCGCGTGAAGGCGAGGATGAGGTAGGAGTGCAGGGCCGAGTTCACGGCGAATATCGCGCCGAAAACCAGAAGGCCCGCCACGAGCGACGCGGTGAGCCAGGGTTGCGGCGCGCCGGCGGCCAGCACCGCCCCCGCCAAGGCCGTCGGGACCGCGGTCAGCGCCGCCGCCCAGCCCCAGGCGGAGGCGACGAGATCGCCGTCGCGCCGCTCCGCCGCGCGCAGGATCCGAGGGGCGGAGGCCTGCACGGCGCCGTAGAGGATGACCCAGACGGCCATGAAGGTTCCGATGAGGAAGAAGGCGCGCCGCGCGCTGTCCGGCGTGCCGTCCGACAGCACGGCGTAGAAGTAGATCGGGATGCCCACGACGAACCACACGTCCCGTGCGCCGAAAAGGAAGACGCGCGCGGCGGCCAGCCAGTTGACGTTGGCGGACTTCGAAAACACTTCGGCGAACTTCGCGCCCTTGCGGCCGCGCGGCAGGCCAGGCGGCATGGCGATCAGCACCGCCGCCAGGATCGCGCCCAAGGCGGCGGCCATGGCCAGAACCGCCCAGACGAAGCCGATGGTGGCGAGCAGGGCGGCCCCGAGCAGAAAGCCCAGCCCTTTGACGGCGTTCTTCGACCCGGTCAGCCAAGCCACCCAACGGAAGAGCCCGCCGCCCGTTTTCGGCGCCAGCAGCTTGACCGCCGATTTCGAGGACATCTTGGCGAGGTCCTTGGCCACGCCGGACGCGCCCTGCACCAGCATCACGAACAGAACGGACGTGCCCACCGCCCAGCTCGGATCCAGCTGCGCCAATGCGATCAGCGCCGCCACCTGCAGGCCCAGACCCGCGTAAAGCGTGGAGGTCAGGCCGAAGCGCGCCGCGATCCACCCGGCCGAGAGGTTCGTGATCACGCCGGCGATCTCGTAGAGCACGAACAGGTAGGCCAGCTGCACCGGCGAAAAGCCGAGCGTGTGGAAATGCAGCAGCACCAGCATGCGCAGCGCGCCGTCGGTGAGCATGAAGGCCCAGTAGGCTGCGGTGACGGCGATGTAGGCCGACAGGCCCTCTGGCCGTCCGGGGCCCGGGACGTCCGGCGCGCTCAAAGCGAGGCCCCGACCATCCGCGCGACGTCCACCAGGCGATGCGCGTAGCCCATCTCGTTGTCGTACCAGGCGTAGATCTTCACCTGCGTGCCGTTGATCACCAAGGTAGAGGGCGCGTCGATGATGCTCGACCGGGTGTCGTTGACGTAGTCGGCGGAGACGAGGGGCCGCGCCTCATAGCCCAGGATGCCGGCCAGCGGCCCCTCCGCCGCGGCGCGCAGGAGGGCGTTGACCTCTTCGACCGTCGTCTCTCGCTCCACCTCGAACACGCAGTCGGTGAGGGAACCGTTGAGCAGCGGGACCCGCACGGCATGACCGTCGAGGCGTCCCGTCAGTTCCGGATAGATCAGCGTGATGGCGGTGGCGCTGCCCGTGGTCGTGGGGATCAGCGAATTCAGCGCGGAGCGGGCCCGCCGCAGGTCCTTTGCCGGCCGATCCACGATGGTCTGCGTGTTGGTCACGTCGTGGATCGTGGTGATGGAGCCGTGGCGGATGCCCAGCCCCTCGTGGATCACCTTCACCACCGGCGCGAGGCAATTGGTGGTGCAGCTTGCGGCGGTGACGATGCGGTGGCGGGCGGGATCGTAGGCGTCGTGATTGACGCCGTAGACCAGGTTGGCCGCGTCGCCGTCCTTGACCGGGGCGGAGACCACGACCTTCTTCGCCCCGCCTTCGAAATAGGGGGCGAGCTTGGCCGCCGTCTTGAAGACGCCGGTGCAGTCGAGGACCACGTCGACGCCGTCGAGCGGCAGGGCCGCAGGGTCCTTGGACGACAGAACGGGCAGGCGGCGCCCGTCGATGGCGATGGACTCGTCGTCCGATGCGATTTCGGCGTTCCAACGGCCGTGGACCGTGTCGAACTCCAGCAGATGCGCATGCATCGCCGGGTCGCCTACGGCATCGTTGATCCAGGCGATCTGCGCGCCGCTTTCCAGAAGGGGACGCAGGGCGAGCTTGCCGATGCGGCCGAGGCCGTTCAGCGCGTAGACGGTCATGGGAGCTCCTAGGACGACATGCGCAAAAGGGATCGAGAGGGCTATACGACGGCAAGGCGACAGTTCGATGATGGCGCCGCGTTCGTTTCTCAGATCTCCACGCCGGACCTGGCCGCGTCGGCGAGACGGCTCAGCAGCTCCGGCGCTTCTTCGCCGATGACGATGTGGCCGGCTTCGCCCTCGCGCCAGCGGGCGAAGCCGAGTCCCTCGCGCTCGCCCAGCGCCACGTCGGTGTCGTCGCCGGCCGAGGCGATGATGCAGTAGCCGACGGGCGTGCCGCCCGCCTGGGTGTACATCAGCTGCGCCACGGGCCTGCCGCCGGCGACCAGCAGGCGCGCGCCGGCGAATTCGAACCCCGCGTCGGAGAAGTCCGGCACGGCGACCGGGCGGCCGACCCGGTTCGAGAGCCATGTGCGGATATGCTCGATGTCAGAGGCCGGCACCTCCACCAGGTGCCGCCCCTCCTGCGCGTAGACCTTGTGGTACTGGGCGACCTGCGCGACCCAGCCTGTGGCGGCGGCGATCTCCACCTCCGCCGTGTCGCGGCCGGCCTGATAGGCGATGATGGAGCCGAGGCCCGCGGCGAAGAGCATGCCGATGATCGCGGCGAGCCCGTTGGACCAGCGCGCCGGCCTGACGTTGCGGTTCGCAGCGGCGGCCTCGGGCGCGCCGTCCCCCGCCGCTGCAGGCGTCCCCGCCGCCGCCGCGGCGGCGAGCGACAGGGGCATGGGCGCCGCGGCGACGCCCGCGAGCGCGCCGGGCAGGGCATCGTCCTGCGCGATCATCGCGTCGTAGAGCGTCACCAGCGATGGATCGGCGGCCATGAACTCGGCCAGCCGATCCATCATCGCCTCGTCCAGCGCGCCGTCGACGGCCAGAGCGGCGTAGAGCGGCGCGGTCTCGGCGCTCAGCGGGGGAAGGTCGTCGCTTTCGCTCATGCCCTGTTCGCCTCCGCCAAGGCGACGCGCGCGCGCGCCAGCCGGCTCATCACCGTGCCCACGGGCACATCAAGAATCTCGGCCGCTTCGCGGTACGCGTGGCCTTCGACCGACACCAGCATGATCACGGCGCGCTGCTCTTGCGGCAGGCGCAGGAGGGCGCGATCCAGTTCGGCCAGGCGCACCCGCGCCTCGCCCCGGTTTTCCGCCGCGGCATCGGCCACCAGCTCCAGCGCGTCGGCCCCCTCGGCGGCGCGCACCTTCTCCGACCGCAGGCGATTGAGCCAGATGGAGTGCATGATCGAGAACACCCAGCTGTCGAAGCGGGTGCCCGGCTTGAACTGCTCCGCCCGCGTGATCGCCCGCTCGCACGCGTCCTGGACCAGGTCGTCGGCCTGGTCCATGCGGCGGGTGAGTGCCATGCCGAAACGGCGCATGCGGGGAAGCATCGCGATCAGCTCCCGATTGACGTCCAGTTCGCCCTGAGCCATCCGCCGCCCCCTTGGTCGGGCGTCATGTAAGCGGACGCTTGGAAACGAGACAAC
>JBCBYE010000109.1:0-9456 GCA_039816075.1 Pseudomonadota bacterium
ATCGCCCGGGCGCTGATGCAGAAACCCGACTTCGTACTGCTGGACGAGCCGGCCGCCGGCATGTCGGATCTCGAATGCGATCAGCTCATGAGCCTGGTGCGCGACATCCGCGACCGCTACGGCTGCGGCGTTCTGCTGATCGGGCACAACATGCGCGTCGTCATGGAGGTGTGCGAGCGCATCCACGTGCTCGACAGCGGGCGCACCATCGCCTCGGGCGCGCCGCAGGCGGTGCAGAACGATCCGGCCGTCATCGAAGCCTATCTGGGAGGCGGCTGACCATGCTCGAAGTCCAGGACCTGCAGGTGCGCTACGGCCGGCTGACGGCGCTGCGCGGCATTTCCTTCACCGTCGCCGAAGGGGAGGTGGCGTGCATCGTCGGGCCCAACGGCGCCGGCAAGTCCACCACGCTGAACACCGTTTCGGGCGTGCTGCGCCCCGCCGAGGGCGAGGTGCGCTTCGACGGCCAGCCGATCAGCGGCCGGTCGCCGGAGAAGATCGCGGCGCTGGGCGTGACGCAGGTGCCCGAGGGGCGGCACATCTTCACCGCCCTGACCATCGAAGAAAACCTGAAGGTCGGCGCCGCGCTGCGCCGCGACCGGGACGAAACGCGCAGGGACATGGAGCGGATCTACGACACGTTCCCCATCCTGGGCGAACGCCGCGGCCAGCCGGCCGGCAAGCTGTCGGGCGGAGAGCAGCAGATGCTGGCGATCAGCCGCGCGCTGATGACCCGGCCTCGGCTGATGACGGTGGACGAGCCGTCGCTCGGCCTGGCGCCCAAGATCGTCGACCGCGTCTACGAGGTGCTGACGGACCTGCGCAAAAGCCGGGGCCTGACGCTGTTGATCGTCGAGCAAAGCTCCGAACGCGCGCTGAAGGCCGCCGACAGCCTGCATGTTCTGCGCAACGGAGAGATCCAGCTGTCCGGCGCCGCCGCCGACCTCGCCGACGGCGAGGCGGTGCACAAGGCGTATTTCGGCTTCACCAAGGACCATGCCGGGGAGGTGATGATCTGATGGCCTTCGCGCTGCAAGTTCTGATCGACGGGCTGAGCTTGGGCAGCTTCTACGCCCTGGCGGCCCTGGGCATCGGCCTGCTGTTCGGCGTTCTCAAGCTGATCAACTTCGCCCATGGCGCCTTCATCACCTTCGGGGCCTATGCGCTGATCGTGCCGTCGATGGACACGACGGCGACGCTGGCCATCGGCGCGCTGCCGGCGATCCCGCTGATCTTCCTGATCGTGGTGCTGGTGGTGGCGATGGCGCTGATCTCCGAGTTCGCGGTGTTCCGGCCGCTGCGCAACGCCTCTCCGGCGACGCTGATGGTCGGGTCCTTCGCGCTGGGCTTCGTGATCCAGAACCTGATCATCATGATCTACGGCGGGCGGCCCAAGGCGGTGGGCCTCTGGTCCCACCTGTCCGAAGGGGTGCAGCTGATGGAGGGGGTGCAGGTCCCGGGCCTGCAGCTGATCATCATCGGCGTGACGCTGCTGCTGATGATCGCGCTGGTCCTCTTCCTCAAGCGCACGCGCTGGGGCATCCACATGCGCGCGGCGGCGGAAGATTTCCGCATGGCGCGCATGCTGGGGGTGCAGGCGGACCTGGTGATCATGCTCGCCGTGGCGCTGTCGGGCGTGCTGGCGGCCTCCGTGTCGCTGCTGTTTGTGGTGCAGACGGGCATTCTGGATTTCCGAATGGGCACGCCGATGATGCTGTTCGCCTTCATCGCCACGGTGGTCGGCGGCATGGGCAGCCTCGTGGGCGCGGTCGTCGGCGGCTTCGCCGTCGGAATGCTGAGCATTCTGCTGCAGACCTTCCTGCCCTCGGAGATCCGCGCCTATCGCGACGTCTTCGTCTTTCTGGCGGTGATCATCGTGCTGCTGGTCCGCCCGCAGGGCCTGGTTCTGTCCTCGGCCGCGAAGGAGCGGGTCTGACATGGAGCCGAAATCCCCGTTCCAGCGCCGCCTGCGCGAATTCTGGCCGCTGCTGATCCTGTGCGCCATCGTGGTCGCCGTGGTCGTGGGCGTGCAGTCCATGGGCGACGCCATCGTCAGCCGGTCGCTGACCGAGGCGCTGATCCGGCTTGTCGTCGTCGTGGGCCTCTTCGTCTTCATCGGCAATTCGGGGCTGATGAGCTTCGGGCACATCGCCTTCATGATGATCGGCGCCTACGCCACCGCCTGGCAGACCATGCCGGTGATGACCAAGGGCATATTCGCCCCGGGCCTGCCGGAGTATCTGCTGCAGAACTCCCATCACTGGATCCCCGCGACGCTGCTGGGCGGGGTCGCGGCCTCGCTGGTGGCGGTGGTGGCCGGCGTGGCGCTGATGCGCCTGTCCGGCATCGCGGCGTCTATCGGCACGTTCGCCTTCCTGATGGTGTTCTACTCCTTCTATCTGCAGTGGAGCACGTGGACGGCCGGCCAGAGCTCGCTCGTGGGGCTGCCGGTGACGACGACGCCCTGGGTGGGAATGATCTGCGCGCTGCTGGCGATCCTGGTGGCGTTCGTCTACGCGCGTAGCCGCTTCGGCCTGGCGCTGCGCGCAACGCGCGAGGACGCGGTGGCGGCGCAGGCGGCGGGCGTGGACGTGACGCGCCAGCGGCTGATCGCCTTCGTGGTCAGCGCCTTCATCTGCGGCATCGCCGGCGGGCTCTACGGCCATTTCCTGGGGCTGCTGACGGTGGACACGTTCGGCCTGCCGCTGACCTTCATCTGCATCGCGATGCTGGTGGTCGGCGGGGTCAACAGCCTGTCGGGCGCGGTGATCGGCACCCTGTTCGTGTCGTTCGCGATCGAGCTGCTGCGGGAGTTCGAGCGGGGGATGGAGCTTGGCGTGACGATCAAGCTGCCCGCCAACTCGGCCGAGGTGGGTCTGGGCGTGATCCTGCTGCTGATGCTGATCTTCCGCCCGACCGGGATCACCAAGAACCAGGAAATCTACTGGCCGTGGCGGCCGATCACGGACAGCGGATCGGTGTCTCGCAGGCAGTCCTGAGGCCCAGGACCGCTCCGGGGCCCCTTTCGCGCGAAAGGGGCCCCGGCGGCCCGCGTCAGGTCAATGCCTCGCGGATCTTGGCGAGGCCGGCGGCCTGGGTCTTGCGCGCGGCCAGCGCCGTTTCCATCGAAACCTCTTCGAACGTGACCGGCGTGTGCGGCTGCATCTGCGCGATCAGGTCCATGTCGGCCGAGATCACCGCGCCGATCATGAAGTAGCCGCCGCCCGACACCGCGTCGCGATGCAGAACGATGGGCTCGGTCCCCCCGGGCACCTGGATGGAGCCGTAGGGATAGCAGCCGTCCACGATGTTGGAGGGGTCGGAGCCGGCGCCGAACGGCGCCTCCCGCGGCACGAACTCCAGCGGCTTGCCGCCCTTGAAGCGATAGCCCATGCGGTCGGCCTCGGGCGCCACCTTCCAGCCGTCGGCGAAGAAGCCCTTCTGCGCCTCCGGCGTGATGCGATGCCAGTAGAGGCCGGTGACCACGCGCAGCACGTCCTTGGGGCCCGCGCGGCGGAGGGTTTCGGGCAGCTCGCGCCCGGGCGTGCCGGCCCCCTCGCCCAGCGGCAGCACGTCGCCGGCGGCGATGGCGCGCCCGTCGACGCCGCCCAGCGCGCCGATGGCGTAGGTGGAGCGGGAACCGAGCTGCATCGGGGTGGCGAGGCCGCCCGAAATGCAGACATAGACGCGCGCCCCGCCCTGCAGGTAGCCGAAACTGAGCGTCTGGCCCGACCGGACTTCGAACGAGGTCCAGCCGGGGCGCTCCTCGCCGTCGAGAAAGATCGGCATCTCGCCGCCGGTGACGGCGACGGTCGCGTCCTTGCGGAAGGTCAGCTTGGGGCCGACGAACACCGCCTCCAGCCCCGCCGCGCCCTCGTCGTTGCCGACCAGCAGGTTGCCGGCGCGGAACGCGGCGCGGTCCATGGCGCCGCCCTGGGGGATGCCCAGATGGAAGTAGCCGGGGCGGCCCAGGTCCTGGACGGTGGTCAGCAGGCCGGGATCAACAACTTCAAGCGCCACGGAGCGCCTCCATCAGCTTGGCGTTGGTCGCCTCGGGCGAGGCGTTGAACTCGGCGAGGTCGAACTCGACCTCCGCCATCTTCGGCGTCCATTCGCCCTTGGGAATGGCCGCCTCGATGCGGTCGTGCTCCGCCCGGTCGACGGGTGTGAACTTGATCACGTCGCCGGGTTTGAAGAGCACCATGAAGTCCTTCATGTAGCTCGTCTCTTGGGTCGGATCGTAGATCGGCATCGGCGTGATCCCGAACATCTGATAGCCGCCCGCGCCGCGCACCGAATAGATGCAGCCGAAGCAGCCGCCATGCCCGACGGTCAGCTTGGGCGTGTCGGTGCGGGGGCGCAGATACTTGGGCACCTCCAGCTGCTTGGAGCGCTCCACCAGCTGGTAAAGGAACGGCAGGCCCGACACGAAGCCGACCATCGAAACGAACCACGGCGCCGAATGATGCGCCTCGATGAACCCCGCCGCGTCGTCGAAACCGTTGATCCGCGCGGCATAGTCGAGGTCGGAGCCCGTGGGATCCTGGTGCCGCTCCCGAAACCGCATCAGCGTCTCGTGCGTCCAGGGGTCCTGGTAGTAGACGGGCACCTCGACGATGCGGGTGGTCATGCGCTTGGGCGCGTCCTCGGCCTGCGCCTCCAGCTTCTTGAGCTCGGCCATCATGTCGTCGGGCGCGATCTCGTCGGGGTCGAAGCGGACCTGGAACGAGGCGTTGGCCGGGCAGACGTCGATCACGCCCGGCAGGCCGGCGCCGCGCGCGGCCTCGGTCATCGAGATCGCCTTGAAGAAGGCGTCGAGGCTCATTTCCTCGTCCATTTCGACGAAGACGTGCTCGTCGCCGCCCAAGCTGTATCTGGTTTTCATCGGATTTCGCCTCCTTTCGGGCCTCAGGCGGGGCCGATCGGGTTGGCCTCCAGCCAGGGCTCGAGGAACTGGGTGTGGATGCGGCCTGCCGCGACGTCGGGATCGGCCGCGAGGGCGGCGTGCAGCGGCAGCGTGGTCGGCAGGCCGCCGATGCGCGTCGCCGCGACCGCCTCGCGCATGGCGGCCAGCGCCGCCTCGCGGGTTTCGGCGTGCACGATCAGCTTGCCGATCAGGCTGTCGTAGAACGGCGGGATGGCGTAGCCGTCGTAGAGCATCGTATCGAAGCGCACGCCCTCCGGCACCTCCAGCCCGCTGCAGACGCCCGGAAACGGCATGAAGCCCTTGGACGGGTCTTCGGCGTTCACCCTCGCCTCGATGGCGTGGCCGGTCAGACGCACGTCCTCCTGGCGCAGCGACAGGGGCGCGCCGAAGGCGATGCGGATCATCTCCGCCACCAAATCGACGCCGGTGACCATCTCCGTCACCGGATGCTCCACCTGGATGCGGGTGTTCATTTCGAGGAAAAAGTACTCCTCGGTGCGCGGGTCGTAGAGGTATTCCAGCGTCCCCGCGCCGCGGTAGCTCACCGCCTCCGCCAGCCGCACCGACGCCGAACACAGCGCCTGGCGCACCTCCTCGCGCAGGCCGAAGGCGGGCGCCTCCTCCCACACCTTCTGGCGGCGGCGCTGGAGGGAGCATTCGCGCTCGAACACATGGATGGCGCGAGCGCCGTCGCC
This sequence comes from Pseudomonadota bacterium, assembly GCA_039816075.1. Lineage (GTDB taxonomy): Bacteria > Pseudomonadota > Alphaproteobacteria > Rhodobacterales > Rhodobacteraceae > Albimonas. The sequence goes on from JBCBYE010000109.1 coordinate 5,623, forward strand.
CATGACCTGCACCTCGACGTGCCTTGCGTCGCGCACCAGCCGTTCGACGTAGAGGCCGCCGTCGCCGAAGGCCGCCTCGGCCTCCGCCCGGGCCTGGGGGGCGAGGCGCGCCAGTTCCTCGGAGTCCTCGGCCACGCGGATGCCGCGCCCGCCGCCGCCCGCCGCGGCCTTGACCATCACCGGAAAGCCCACCCGCGCCGCGACCTCGGCCAGCGCCGCATCGTCCGCCACCCGCCCGTCGGAGCCGGGGACCGTCGGCACCTTCGCCGCCTGCGCAGCCTCCCGCGCGGCGACCTTGTCGCCCATGCGGCTGATGGTGTCGCCGGTCGGCCCGACGAAGCGCATCCCCGCCGCCTCCACCGCATCGGCGAAGCGGGCGTTCTCGGCCAGAAAGCCATAGCCGGGATGCACGGCGTCGGCGCCGGCCTCCACCGCCGCGGCGACCATGCGGTCGACGTCGAGATAGGACTGCTTGGCCGGCGCCGGCCCGACATTGACCGCCCGATCCGCCAGCCGCACGGCCAGCATGTCGGCGTCGGCGTCGGAATGCGCCTGCACCACCTCCATCCCCAGGGCCTTGGCCGCGCGGTTGATGCGCACGGCGATCTCGCCCCGGTTGGCGATGAAGAGGGCCTTGCCGGCGGGATCGACCGCCCCGCTCATTCGACGACGGCGATCACCGCGCCGGCCATGACCGGCGACTCGTTCTCGATCTGGAAGGCGATGTTGGCGCCGCCCGCCTCGGCCTTCACCTCGTGAAAGGTCTTCATGACCTCCACCAGCCCGATGACGTCGCCCTCGGCGACCGTCGCGCCGTCGGCCACGAACGGGTCCGCGTCCGGCGAGGGCTTGCGATAGAAGGTGCCGGGCAGCGGCGAGCGCAGTTCGGTGGCCATGGTCGTGGCTCCTTGCCGAGAGTGTGAGGGGATCAGGCGGCGGCCAGAAGCTCGCCGGGCCCGCGGATGGCGATGCCCGCCTTCAGCAGACCGTCGCGCACCGCCGTGCCGATGGCAAGCGAGCCGGGCGTGTCCGAGTGAAAGCAGATGGACTCGAACTGGATCGAGATGTCCTCCCCCTCCACCGTCTTCACCTTGCCCTCGACGCAGGCGCGCACCGTGCGCTCGGCCACCTCCTGCGGGTCGAGCGGGCGCTGCTGGCGCACGAAGACGATCTGACCGCTGAGGTCGTAGTCGCGGTCGGCGAAGAATTCGCGGATCGTCGGGTGGCCCATCTCCCGCGCAACGCGGTCGGTGATCGAGACGTCCATGCAGTAGAGCGGCGCCTCCGGGGCCGAGGCCATCAGCGCCTCCACCAGCATCCGCGACAGCGTCTCGTCCTTGGCGGCGGTCATGTAGAGCGCGCCGTGCGGCTTGACGTGCTGCAAGGGAATGCCGTGGCGGCGCCCGAATTCGCGCAGGGCGCCGACCTGATAGATCACGTCGTTGACCAGCTCCTCCGGCGGGGCGCCGATGACGCGGCGGCCGAAGCCCTGAAGGTCATGATAGCCGGGATGCGCGCCCAGACCGACGCCCTTCTCGGCCGCCAGCCTCGCCATCTCGTTCATGACGTTGGGGTCGCCCGCATGAAATCCGGCGGCGACGTTGGCCGAGCTGATCAGGTCCATCAGCGCGGCGTCGGGCGCGTCGCCATAGGTCCAGTGGCCATAGCCCTCGCCCATGTCGCAGTTCAGATCGACGGCCTCGAGATACATCGCGCCCCTCCTTCGCTTCGTCTGTCGATCAAACCCCGAAGGGCAACGATTGAAAAGGCAATTTCCGTTTCGTCATGCGCCTGCGTTGCGGCGGCGCGCGGCGCGTCGATACGCTGGGGGCCGGTCGAATCGACGGGCGGAGGGGGCGGCATGGCGCAGGGCGGGTCTGACTCGGCGGTCACGCTGGAGATCATCGAGGGCAAGCTCCTCGCCACGGTCGACGAAATGGGTCTCGTGATGGGCCGCACCAGCATGAGTCCAGTGATCTACGAAGTGCTCGACTTCGCCTGCGGGATCCTTACCCCGGCCGGCGAGCTGGCGGCGCAGATGAACGGCATCACCCTCTTCACCGGCACCTTCGGCGCGCAGGTGCAGGCGCTGATGGCGCGGTTCGAGGGGGATCTGGCCGACGGCGACGTGCTGCTCTCGAACGATCCCTTCGCCGGGGGCACCCATGCCTGCGACTTCGCGATCGTGCGCCCGATCTTCGTCGAGGGCCGCATCGCCGCCTGGGCGATCAACGTGGCCCATCATCTGGACGTCGGCGGCTCCGTCCCGGGATCGGTCGCGCCCGACGCCACATCGATCTTCGAGGAGGGGCTGCGTCTGCCCGGCGTCAAGATCGTGCGCGCAGGGGTCCTTTCGGAGGAGTTGGTCGCCATCCTCAAGGAGAACGTGCGCCTGCCCGACATCACCCTGGGCGACCTGAACGCCCAGCTCGCCACCGTGCGCATCGCCGACCGCCGCGTCGCCGAAATCGTCGCGCGCTATGGGGCGGAGGCGCTGGAGGCCGCGTTCCGCTTCATGCTCGACGGGTCCGAGGCGGAGGCGCGCGCGCTGGTCGCCAGCCTGCCCGACGGCGTCTATCGCGCCGCGGACGTGATCGACGGCGACGGGGTCAGCGAGGCGCAGTTCCCCATCGAGGTCGCCGTGACCATCGCGGGCGACCGGATCGAGGCGGACTTCACCGGCTGCCCGCCCGCCCTCGCCGGGCCGATCAACTGCGCCCGCGGCGCGCTGAACTCCGCCGTCAAGACCGTGGTCAAGGCGCTGGTCGCGCCGCACGCCCCCTCCAACGACGGCTGGTTCCGCCCGCTGACCGTCACGGCGCCGCACGGCACGGTCTTCACCGCCGAAAAGCCGTCGCCCACGGGCTGGTACTACGAAGGCTCCGTCCATGCGTCGGAGCTGGTGTGGAAGGCGCTGGCGACCCTGAAGCCGGAGCGGTTCTCCGCCGGGCCCTACAGCAGCCTCTGCGCCACCTACGTGTCGGGCCTGGACGCGGCCGGGCGCCCCTTCATCCATGTGGAGCCGCAGCATGGCGGCTGGGGCGCGACGGACGAGGCGGACGGCGCCAGCGGGCTGATGGCCCTGACCAACGGCGACACCTACAATTACTCCGTCGAGGTGATCGAGGCGAAGTTCCCGCTGCGCGTGCGCCGCTACGGCTACAACGTCGAGGGCGGCGTGGGGGCGGGGCGGCAGCGCGGCGGCTACGGCCTAGTGCGCGAATACGAGCTGCTGACCGACGGGGCCGTGGTGCATTGCAGCTATGGGCGGGGGAAGACGCGGCCCTGGGGCCTCGACGGGGGCGGCGAGGGTTCGGTCAACGCGCTGGTGCATGCGCCCGCGCATGGCGGCCCGCCGGCCTCGCATGCCCGCATCAGCCGCCTGCCCACGGCGCGCGGCGACGTGGTGCGGATCGTCACCGGCGGCGGCGGCGGTTGGGGCCCGCCGGCGGAGCGGGCGCCCGAGGACGTGGCGCGGGACGTCCGCCAGGGCCTGCTGAGCGCCGAGGCGGCGCGCGAAACCTATGGGACCGCGCCGGAGGAGGACGCATGATCCGCCTCGCCACCGATGTTGGCGGCACCTTCACCGACCTTGTCGCCTATGACGAGGCGACCGGCCGACTGCATGTCGGCAAGAGCCTGACGACGCCCCACGATCCCTCGCAAGGCGTGCTGGACGTGCTGGCCGCCGCGGCCCGGCGCGAGGGGCTGGACGCGGCCGCCGCCGGCTATTTCGTGCATGGCGGCACCACGGTCATCAACGCGATCACCGAGCGCAAGGGCGTCAAGACCGCCCTGGTGACCACGGCGGGCTTTCGCGACGTTCTGGCCATC
>JBCBYE010000491.1:0-3850 GCA_039816075.1 Pseudomonadota bacterium
CATCCATGCGCTCGCCCGCTCGTCAGCCCATGCGCCAGACCAACCGACCGTACGCCCCGCCGCCCTCTCCCGCCGACCCTCCGCGAGGTTTCCATGCCGCAGCCCGTTCTGTCCGCCGGCCCCGCCGCCATCCCCGCCCTCGGCTTCGGCACCTGGCCCCTCTCGCCGGAGGAGGCGGAGCGCATGGTCGGCCTCGCGCTCGCCGAAGGCTATCGCCACGTGGACACCGCCCGCATGTACGGCAACGAGGCCGGCGTGGGCCGCGCGCTTGCCGCCGCCGCCGCGCCGCGCGCGGACGTCTTCGTGACCACCAAGATCTGGCCCGACGACCACGCCCCCGACCGGCTGCGCGCGGCCGCGGAGGACTCGCTGCGCACCCTCGGCCTCGACGCCGTCGACCTGATGCTGCTGCACTGGCCCTCCCGCGACGTGCCGTTCGAGGCGACGCTTCCGGCGCTGCTCAGGCTGGCCGAGGACGGGCTGGCGCGCCATGTGGGCGTCTCCAATTTCACCCGCGCGCAGATGCCCCTCGCGCAGCGCCTCGCCGGCGGCGCGCTGGTCTGCAACCAGGTGGAATTCCACCCGTTCCTCGACCAGTCCGCCCTGATCGCCGAGGCGGCGGCGCTGGGCCTGGCGGTCACCGCCTATCGCCCGCTGGGCAAGGGCGACGTGGCCGGCGCCGCGGCGATGCGGGAGATCGCCGAGGCCCATGGCAGCACGCCCGCGGCGGTCTCCCTGGCCTGGATCCTGGCCAAGGGCGCCGGCGCGCTGCCCAAGACCGCGACGCCCGCGCGGCTGGCCGAAAACCTCTCGGCGCTGGAGCTGACGTTGAGCGCCGAGGACGTCGCCCGCATCGACGCGCTGGCGCGGCTGGACGGGCGCGCCGTGAACCCCGAGGGGATCGCGCCCGACTGGGACTGAACCGCGCCGCCGGGCCGGCCGCGCCTCAGCCGGCGCGGGACAGAAAGAAGCCGGCGGTCATCAGGTCCAGATGCGCGCCGCCGCCGTTCTTGAAGACGGTGATCTCCTCCGGCCCGCGGCGGCCCGGGGCGCCGGCGGCCAGGTCCGCGTGGTCGGCCAGCACGTCCGCCTCGCCGATCACGCCCGCCGCCATGGGGATCGTCAGCTCCCCGATCTCGCCGATCGTGGTCTCCCGCGCATCGACGAACAGGCGCCCGCGGCGCAGAACCTCGTCGTCCGCCTCGCGCATGTCGAGCCGATAGGCGCCGATCAGGTCCAGATGCGCGCCGGGCGCCAGCCAGGCGCCGCGGATCAACGGCTCCGTCGTCATCGTGGCGGTGGAAACGGCGTCGGCCTCGCGCACCGCCGCCTCCAGATCCGGCGCGGCCGCGGCGTCCCAGCCCTGCGCCGCCAGGCGCCCGGCCAGCGCCTGCGCCTTGGCGGGGGAGCGGTTCCACACGCGCACGCGCCGCAGCGACGGGCGCACGGCGCGCCAGGCCTCCGGCAGACGCTCGGCGATGGTTCCGGCCCCGACGATCAGCAGGCTCCGCACGTCCTCGCGCGCCAGACGCCGCGCGCCGAGCATGGAATCGGCCACCGTCTTCCACGCGGTGAGGGCGGCGCCGTCCAGCACGGCGGCCAGGGCCCCCGTCTCGCCGTCGAACAGCAGGAACGCCCCCTGCACCGACGGGCGCGGGGGCGTCGCCGCGGCGTTGCCGGGAAACACGCTGACGCTTTTCAGCCCCAGCGCCCCGCCGGGAACCCAGGCGGCGCGGGTCAGCCAGGCGTTGCCGCCGTCCTGCAGCAGCATGTCCTTGACGGCGGCCCGGGGGGCGCGATGCGCGGCCTCCAGATGATCGACCAGGGCCGCCCAGTCCCCGGCGGCCTCCATCGTCGCGGCGTCCAGCAGGCGCATGCGCTCGGCCTCCTCAGTCTGCGTGCCGCCGCCAGCCCTCGGGCAGGTCGGACTCGGCCAGGGGGTCGGGCCGCGCGGCGGCGACCCGCTCGGGGTCCAGGCGCAGGCCCGCCGCGCGGGCGTGGCGCGCGACGAACCAGCGCTCTCCGGTCACGCTCAGCCGCTCGGCCGCGTCGCGCAGATCCATCCAGACCGGCGTGTGATCGGGCTCCTGCGGCGGGCCCAGACGGCGGCCGGCGCGGCACAGATGGACCGAGCAGATCTTGCGCGCCCACATGCCGTAATCCGGCATCCAGGCATAGCGCTGAAACGCCCCGAGGCGGCGCAGATGGCGCACCGACCAGCCGGTCTCCTCCCAGACCTCGCGCAGCAGCGCGCGCACCGGGCTTTCGCCCGGATCGACGCCGCCGCCCGGCAGCAGCAGCGACTCCCCCCGATTGGGCGTCGCGGCGATCAGCGCGCGGCGGCCGGCGCGGTCCAGCACCAGGGCGTAGGCGCCGGGCCGTTCGCGGTAGGGCGCGCCCTTGCGCCAGGGGTCTCCGAAGCGTCGCATGACGGCATCCTGAGCGCCTGGGCGCGCGGCGCAACCCCGCTTTGCAGGCTCTGGCGCCCAGGCGCGGCGGGCTCTATGTCTCACGGCCTCGCCTCGACCCCGCATCGCCCCTTGGGAGGAGACCGATCATGCCCGACTCCGACCGCGCGACCGCGCCCCTCGCCGGGCCCGCGACGCCCACGGGCGATCCGCATGCCTCGGTCGAGCCGGCGGCGCCCAGCGGGCAGCCGGGCGACGACGAGGTGCTGCCCTTTCAGCTCGATCGCTGCGACATCCGTGGGCGCGCGGCCCGGCTGGACGCGTCGCTGGCGGACATGCTGCGCCAGCACCGCTATCCGCGCCCCGTCGCCGGACTGGTGGCCGAGGCGGCGCTGCTGACCGCGCTGATCGGCCAGACCATGAAGCTGCGCTGGCGGCTGAGCCTGCAGGTGCGCGGCGACGGGCCGATCCGGCTGATCGCCACGGACTGGTACGCCCCCAAGCAGGACGGCGCGCCGGCCCATATGCGCGCCTATGCCGGCTTCGACGCCGACCGGCTGGCGGCCGCCGATCCCTTCGCGCAGATCGGCAAGGGATACTTCGCCGTGGTCATCGACCAGGGCGCCGGCATGACGCCCTATCAGGGCCTGACGCCCATCGCCGGCGGCTCTCTCGCCGCCTGCGCCGAGACCTATTTCGCGCAGTCCGAGCAGATCGCCACGCGCTTTTCCCTGGCCAGCGCCGAGGCCGGCGCCCCGGGGGAGGAGGCGCTGTGGCGCGCCGGCGGCGTCATGCTGCAGCATCTGCCCCCCGCCTCGCCCTTCGCAAGCGGCGAGGGCGGCACGGGCGAGGACGGTCTGCTGACCGCGAGCGACGTGGCCGAGATGGGCGACGGGGCCGAGGATTGGACCCGCGCCAACATGCTGCTCGACACCGTCGAAACCCATGAGCTGCTGGGCCCCCATGTCACGCCCGAGAGCCTGCTTCTGCGGCTGTTCCATGAGGAGCGGCCGCGCGTCTGGCCGGCGCAGGACGTGCGCTTCGGCTGCACCTGCTCGGCCGAGAAGGTGGTCGCGGCGCTGCACCAGTATTCGGCCAAGGACATCGCCTCGATGATCACGCCCGAGGGCGTGGTGACGGCCGATTGCCGCTTCTGCGGGGCGCATTACAGCTTCGATCCGGCGACGCTGGGCTTCGAGGCGGAGCGGCGCGACGAGTCCCAGGGCGAGGCGCCGGGGGCCTGACCCCCCCCGGCGCCCTTGCGGGGGCGCCCCGGCCCCGAACGCCGTCCCGAACCCAGACGACCCGGCCCTGAACGCAGCCCTGGCGGACCCAGCCCCGGCGGAGGCCGCCCGGGCGAGGCCGGGCGGTCCGCCGCGCGGCGGCGCCGCGCGAGGGCGTGCCGCCCGCGCCGTCGATGCGGCCGCCCGCCCGCAGCCGCC
>JBCBYE010000309.1:0-5716 GCA_039816075.1 Pseudomonadota bacterium
GCCTTGACCCTTTCGACGACTCGCCTTCCGCGCAACCGACGGTGCCCGGCGTCGCTGGCGCAAGCGGGCTCGGGCGGGCCCGCGCTTCGCCAGAAGGGCGGGGCGCGCCCGAAGCTCGACGCGGGGGCGGCCGACAGCGCGCGCCGTCGGGAGGTCAGCGGGCGAGGCGTTCCGCGGTGCGCATCGGCGCCGGCGCGCCGGAGATGCGGGTGTCGTAGACCTGCACGCTTTCCACCACGCGCTGCACGTAGTTGCGGGTCTCGTTGAACGGGATGCGCTCCATCCAGTCGACCACGCCCTCGAGGTCCATGCGGCGCGGATCGCCGTAGCGGTCGATCCATTGGCGGGACCGGTGCGGCCCGGCATTGTAGCCCGCCGCGGCCAGGGGCAGGTGGCCGAACTCCTCCATCAGGCCCGCCAGATAGCTGGTGCCGAGGCGCGCGTTGTAGCGCCAGTCGCCGGTCAGCGCGCCGCGGGAGTAGCTCAGGCCCAGCTGCCGGCTCACCTGCTGCGCCGTGGCGGGCATCACCTGCATCAGGCCGCGGGCGCCGGCGGGGGAGATCGCCTCGGGGTTCAGCTCCGATTCCTGGCGCGCGATGGCCATCGCGAGCGAGGGGGAGACCGGGCCCGAGGCGGCGGCGAGCTCCGTCACGGGATAATAGGGCTCCGGGATCACGGCGCCGCGGCGGGCGGCGGTCTTGGCCACGCGCACCGCCACCTCGGGCCGGTTCAGCGACAGGGCCAGGGCGCCGAGCGCGGCCTGATCGCCGGCCGAAGGCGCCTCCGCCGCCGCATGGGTCAGCAGCCAATGGGCGAGGTTGCGGTCGCCGGCATGATGCGCCAGCGCGCCCGCCTGGGCGAGCGAGGTTCCGATGACGCCCGACCCCTCCCATCCCGAAGGGATGCCCGAGGCGGCGAGCGCCGCGTCGGCGCCGGCGCCAGCCTTTTCCGCGGCGAGCTGTCCGTAGAACGAGGTCTGCCAGCGGGCGCCTTCGGCATAGGCCTGCCAGGCGCCGGAGGCGTCGCCCGCGGCTTCGCGCGCGCGGCCCAGCCAGTACCAGCCGCGGCCGTAGCTGATGGGCGTGCTCACGGCGTCGAGGAAGCGGGCGAAATGCGCCTCCGCCTGCGCGGGGCGATTCAGGCGGCGCAGGGCGATCCAGCCGGAGAGCCATTCGAGATCCGCATAGGCGTAGCCGATGTCGGGCGCGGAGAAATGCGAGGAGGCGATGGCGTAGGCGGCGGTGGCGCGGCCCGCCCGCTCCGCCCGCCGGGCGAGGGTGCGGCGGCGGTCGGCCCAGGCGGAGGGCCGGCCCAGGCCGGCGGCGGAGGTGGAGGCGCGCAGCAGCACCTGCTCCGCCTCCGCATCGCGGTCGGCGCGGTCGAGGCGGCGGAAGCGCTCGTAGGCGAGGCCGCCGTCGGCGCGCAGGTCGGCCGGCAGCGCGTCGATCAGCGCCTGCCGGTCGCGGGACCCGTCGCGCTGGGCGATGCGCGCGCGGGCCAGCGCGGCGCGGCCGGGATCGAGGCGCGGCAGCATGCGCGACGCCTCGCCGGTCAGCCCGCGCCACAGCAGCGCGTCGGTGCGCGCCCAGTGCTGAGGCGCGACGGCGGCGGCGTGACGGTCGAGGAACGCGGCCTCCTGGGATGGCGTGAGGGAGAGCTCGCGCCAGCCGCGGGCGGCGGCCTGCTGCGCCTCCGCCCCCCGGCCGGCGGCGGCGTGGGCGTCGGCGAGGGCCAAGGCGCCGCGGCCGGTCTGCGGCGGCTCCGTCCGGAAGAAGGCGATGACGGCGGCGGGCGGCAGGCCGGACGGCATGACCCCCTCGGCGCGGCGGCGCAGGCGGTCGCGCGCCGGCCAGTCGGGGTTGCGGGCGAGGAAATCCGCATAGGTCTGGAAACTCGCCGTGCCGCGGGAGAGCTGGCGCCAGGTGGCCATGTCGCGCGCCGCCGGGTTGGGATGCGCGGCGGCGAGGGCCTGGGCGTCGGACCAGTTCTCCGCCTCCAGCGCCTGCAGGATGCGGGCGAAGGCCGGGCCCTGCGAGGCGGCGGGAACGCCCGAGGCGACCTGGCGCTGCGGCGCGGCGCGGCGGGTTTCCGCCTGGGCCGTCGAAGAGGTCGTCGAAGAGGTCGTCGAAGAGGTCGTCGCCTGGGCGGGAAACGTGCTCTGCGCCGAGGCGGTGGGCCCCGGCGGGGCGGCGGCCATGCAGGCGGACAATACGATGGGAAGGACGGGCGCCACGGCCCGGGGGGAAAAGGTCATGCTGGGTCTCGCCTGCTGGCCGGTCTTGTCGCCGGTCGTGCGCTGCTCTGCGGGCGATCATAGCACGACGGGGGCGGCCGGCCCATCACGTTCGCGGGCGAGCGGCAGGCGGGGCGCCGGGCGGGTCGCCGCGCCGGCCCGCGCCTCAGCCCTGCCAGAGCGAGACGGCGGAGAGGCCGCCGTCCACCGTCAGCACGGTTCCGTTGACGAAGCGGCCGGCGGGCGCCGCGAGGAAGAGCGCGGCGTCGGCGACCTCCTCCGCCGCGGCGGGGCGGCCGAGGGGGCAGGCGACGGACCAGCCGGCATGGCCCTGGGGCCAGGCCTCGGCCAGACCCGGACGGTCGGTCAGGCCGGGGGCGAGGGCGTTGACGCGCGTTGGCGCATGCTCGCGCGCGGCGGCGCGGGCCAGCGCGTCCAGCGCGGCCTTGGAGGCGGCGTAGGCGCCGTGGGCGGGGGCGGCGCTTCGCGCCTCGATCGAGGAGACGAGCACGGCGGCGGCGAGGCCCTGGGGCGCGAGGGCGCGCAGGAGCGACGCGGCGGCGGCGACGTTGGCGCTCAGCAGGGCGTGCCAGAGGGCGTCGTCGGTATCGGCGAGCGAGGCGAGGTCCTGCCGGGCGGCGGCGTGGACGAGGATGTCCAGCGGCGCGTGACGGGCGGCGAGCGCCTCCGCCGCGCCGGGCGCCGTCAGGTCGGCGGCGTCGGCCTCGACGCGCAAGCCCCGGGCCTGCAGGTCGGCGGCGAGAGCCTCGGCCGCCTCGCGGCGGGCGCCGGCGAGGGCGATCACCTCGGCCCCCGCCTCGGCCAGGCGTTGGGCGCAGGCGGCGCCGATGCCGCCCGAGGCGCCGGTGACCAGCGCGCGCTTGCCGCGGAGCGAGAGCAGTTCGGCGACCGGCGGCGGCGGCGTCACCGCCGGCGCTCCCCGCCGCAGGCAGGCGCCCGGCGGCGCCGAAGGAGGCCCCGGATCAAGTCCGGGGCGCCGGTCGCGAGGCGAGATCCGGCGCGCGCGACCGGCGAGGCGGCGCCGCGTCTCGGGCTTCGTCGTTCCTGCGGACCGGGCGCCGTCTCGCCCCGGACTTGATCCGGGGCCTCTTTCGGCGCCGCCGGGCGCGACGGGGGGGTCGGCGCGATCACGGCAGGTCCGGCAGGATCGCCTCGAGCAGGCGGGCGATGCGGGCGCCGGCCCTGGCGGCGTTCTCCAGAACGTCCTCGATGGTGTCGGGCTGCTGATCGGGCCCGCCGTCGGCGGCGTTGGTGACCGCGGAAAGGCCGAGGACCGCCATGCCGGCGTGGTTCGCCGCGATGACCTCAAGCACGGTGGACATGCCCACCGCGTCGCCGCCGGTGGCGCGCAGCCAGCGCCGCTCCGCCGACGTTTCCAGCGACGGGCCGGTGATGCCGGCATAGATCCCGGTCGCCAGATCCTCGCCCAGCGCGGCGGCCTTGGCCTGCGCCAGCGCCCGCAGCTCCGGCGCGTAGGCGCGGGACATGTCGGGGAAGCGCGGACCCTCCGCCTCGTCGTTGCCGCCGATCAGCGGGTTTTCGCCGGTGAGGTTCAGGTGATCCTCGATCAGCATGGGAACGCCGGGCTCGAGCGCCGGGTTCAGGGCGCCGGCGGCGTTGGTGACCACCAGCGTCCGCGCGCCCATGCGGCGCATCAGGCGCACCGGCAGGGCGACGTCCTGCGCGCTCCACCCCTCGTAAAGGTGCACGCGGCCCTGCATCAGCACCGCCCGGCGGCCGTGAAGGCGGCCGAGCACGAAGCGGCCGGCATGGCTGGGCGCGGTGGAGGTCGGAAAGCCGGGGATGTCCGCATAGGGCAGATGCGTCGGCGCCTCCACCGCCTCGGCCAGGGCGCCGAGGCCGGAGCCGAGGATCAGGGCGATCTCCGGCGGCTCGGGCAGCCGGGACGTCACGGCGTCGAAGGCCTGGGCGAGGCGCGAAGCGCTCATGCGATGGCGGCCTGGATGGAGGGGACGAGGTCGCGCACGCCAGCGATGGTCTCGGCCATGTCGAAGGAGACGAGGCGGCGGTCGCGCACGATCCAGTCGCCGTCCACGGCCACGTGGCGCACGTCGGCCTTGGAGGCGGAGTAGACCACGTGGGTCAGCGGGTCGAACATCGGGATGGCGCTGGGCGCGTCCACGTCCAGCACGGCGAAGTCGGCGGCCTTGCCGACCTCGAGGCTGCCGCAGACATGGGCGAGGCCGAGGGCGTCGGCCCCGGCCAGCGTCGCCATGTGCAGGGCCTGCTGGGTGGAGATCGCCGTGGCGTCCTTCCACGCCGCCTTGTGCAGCGTGGCGGCGAGACGCAGGGCCAGCCACATGTCGATGTCGTTGCCGCTGATCGGCCCGTCGGTGCCGAGGGCCACGCGCACGCCGGCCTCCAGCATCTCCGGCAAGCGGGCGAAGCCGCTGGCGAGCTTGAGGTTGGAGACGGGGTTGTGCACGGCGACGGCGCGGGTGCGGGCGAGGATCGCGATCTCTTCGTCGTCGAGATGGACGCAATGGGCCAGGACCGCGCGCGCGTCGAGGAGGCCGCAGGCGTCCATGTGGCGGATGACGGAGGTTCCGTAGCTGTCCTGGATGGTCTGCTGCTCGACCGTCGTTTCGGCGGCGTGGATGGAATAGAGGCCGTCGTAGCGGTCGGCCATGGCCTTGGCGGCCCTCAGGCTGTCCGGGCCGACGGTGTAGGCGCCGTGGGGAAAGACGCCGGGGCGCAGGCGGTCGCTGGCCGGGTAGGCTTCGAAGAAGGCCCGGGCGTCGGCGTCGCGATGTTCGGGCCCTTTGCCGTCCATGCCGGGGAAGTCGAAGTAGAGCCCCCCGCAGGAGACGCGCAGGCCGATCTCCCGCGACGCTTCGGCGCTGCTTTCGGGGTACCAGAACATGTCCATGACGGTGGTGCAGCCGCCGAGCGCCAGTTCGGCGAAGCCGAGGCGGGCGCCGAGGCGGCAGGTTTCGGCGTTGAGCGTGGCGCCCTCGGCCTTCCAGACGGTCTGCAGCCAGGGTTCGAGGGGCAGGTTCTCGACGAGGCCGCGGAACAGGCTGTCGGCGGCGTGGCAATGGGCGTTGACGAGGCCGGGGACGACGAGGCGGCCTTCGAGATCCAGCACCTCCTGCGCGCGGTCGGGCACGTCGCCGATCGCCTCGATGCGGCCGCCGGAGACGGCGAGGCCGCCATGGACCACGGGCGCGGCGGGGTCGGCGGTGACGAGGACGGCGTTGCGCAGGACGAGGTCGGTCATGACCGGGGGCTCCTGGGGAAAGGGTGCGGGCGGAGCCTAACGCCCCGCCGGGGCGGCGGAAAGCCGGCAGGCATGACGTTTCGGCGTCGGTCGCCCAGACGGAGGAGACGGCGCCCGGCCTCGACGGAGGAGGCCCCGGATCAGGTCCGGGGCGCCGGTCGCGGGACGGCGAGCGGCGTCCACAACAGGCCTCCCGCCGCCTGGCGCAACCGTGGGCGCGA
>JBCBYE010000306.1:0-5771 GCA_039816075.1 Pseudomonadota bacterium
CTCTCACGGTTGGGCTCGACGTGGGGATGCAGCCCTCCATCGGGTGACGTCTCGGCGCTTCAGCCTCGAAAACCCCTGAAGCGCTCGGGTCGCGGCGAGGGCGCCGGTCCACGGCGCGACCTCGCAACTCGCGCCGCGGATCTCGCGGGTCAGTCGTCCGCCGCTTCCAGCTCGATGAGCTTGATTTCGCCGCGTTTGACCATGGCCTGGATGGTGTTGACGATCTCGGTCTGGGCGGCCTCGCCCTCCTTCTGGCTGACTTCGGGCAGGCTCTGCAGGTCGTCGCGCAGGCGTTCGGACAGGCGCTTGGTGATGTTGCCCAGGATGAACTCCACGGCCGGATCGTCCACCGACTGCGCCGTCTTGAGCGCGGTGAGCAGCACGTCCTCCTCCACGTCCTTGACCAGCGCGGCCACGTCGCGGGGCGGCACGCGCGAGGCGATGTCGGCGAAGGTGAACATCTCGCGCTGCACTTCGAGGGCGAGCTTGGAGTCCGCCGCCTCCATCCGTTCCAGCATCGACTCGCGCGAGGCGTTGGAGACGTGGTTGAGCAGCGCGGCGATGACCTCGGCCGGCTTGCGGGCCCCGCTGGTGCGTTCCATCACCGAGACGAAGTCCCGCTCCACCGCGGTCTTGAGCACGTTCTCGGCGGCGGGATCGGGGTTGGGCACGCGGGCCATGCGCAGCACGACCTCCTGCGCGAAGGCGGATTCGAACCGCTCCAGCAGACGCGCGGCCTGGTCGGAGCGCAGCTTGGTCAGAACGGTGCAGACCACCTGCGGATGCTCCGCCGCCAACCAGGCGGCGAGCGGCGCGTCGGCGGCGGCGGCGAGGCGCCGCCAGATGGAGCGCACCGTCGGCGCCTCGATGTCGTCGAGGATCTGGGCGACCCCATCCTCGTCCATGACGCGGCCGAGGAACTTGCGCGCTTCTTCGACGCCGCCGCGCACGGCCAGCTTGCTCTGCAGCGCATCGAGAAACTCGGTCACGACGTCGTTCACCTGCTCCTTGGGAACGTCGCGCAGGCGGCTGACGGCGCCGGCGAAGCGGCGGATGTTGCGCTCGCCCAGCTCCTTGAGCAGATCCGCGCCGGCGTCGGGGCCGAGCGCTACCAGCACGATCGCGGCCTTTTGCGCCCTGTCGAGCTTGCGAAGCGCGTCGGGATCGACGGGCTTGGGCGCGGTCTCGGGGGCCATGGCCGGCGGGCCCGCCTGCGAATCGTAACGAACGGGAAGCGACGCGTTCATGTTCCATACCCCCGGACCAGGGCCCCGGCGAGCAGCGCCCAGCCGTCGGCGACGACGAAGAAGGCGAGCTTGAAGGGCAAGGAGACCACGGCGGGCGGCACCATCATCATGCCCATGGACATGAGGATGGAGGCGACGACCAGGTCGATGATGAGAAACGGCAGGTAGATCAGAAAGCCGATTTCGAAGGCGCGCGCGATCTCCGACAGCATGAAGGCCGGCGCGAGAAGGGAGAGGGGCGCGGCCTCCGGCCCCGGAAAAGGCGCCTCGGGCGTGCCGACGGGGTCGGAGGCGAAGGGCGCCGCGGGGGGCGTCGGCTCTTCGATGCGGGCCGCGTCGGCGAGCGCGGCGAGCGCGTCGGGGTCGACGCGGGCCGCCATGAAGCCGCGAAAGGGCGCCAGCGTGCGCTCCGCCGCCGATTCCACGTCGAGCTGCTCGTCGAGGAATGGGCGGACGCCCTGGGCCCAGGCGGTTTCGAAGACCGGCGCCATCACGAACCAGGTCAGAAACAGCGCCAGGCTGACGATGAGCATGTTCGGCGGCGACTGCTGCAGGCCCACCGCGGTGCGCAGGATCGACAGCACCGTCACCATGAAGGGAAAGCAGGTGATCATCACCGCCAGCGCCGGGGCCAGGCTGAGGATCGTGACGACGGCGAAGAGCTGCACCGCGCGCAGCGTGAGCGAACCCTCGCCGCCGAGATCGATGGCGACCTCCTGCGCCGCGGCCGAAGCCGGGATCAGGGCGATGGCGGCGAAGAGCAGCGCGCAGGCCAAGGCGCGCGCCGGACCCACGGGGTCCGACGCCGCACGCCCCTGGGGGCTCGGAGCGCGGGCGGGGTCAGACACCGCCCGAAAGGTCTGCGACCTCGGTGAGCCGCACGGCGAGGCGGCCGCTGTCGTCGTCCATCTCCTGCAGCTCGCCGCGGGCGATGAGGCGGTCGCCGATCACGATCTCCACGGGGTCGTCGATGCGGCTGTCGAGCGGCAGGACGGAATCGCGCCGCAGCTCCACCAGTTCGGAGACCAGCGGGCGCGCGCGGCCGACGGAGACGACGACCTCGATGGGCACGCCCAGCACGGCGCCGCGGCGCTGGGCCGGACCGGACGTCATCTCCTCTTGCGCAGGGGTCAGCACGGCGTCGGGCGGGCCGTCCGTCGGGTCGATCTCCGCCTCCAGCGCGGCGTCTTCGATGTCGTCATCCATGGGCGGCGATCCTTGCGGTCGGGGTCAGGTGGCGGTCGACGGCCTCGCGCGCGGCTTCGAGCGCGGCGGCGAGGTCGATGCGGTCGGCGCCGCCGGCCCAGTCGAGCTCGGCCCTCAGAGGTCCGAGCGTGGGGTCGGCGGCCACCGGAGCGGCGAAGCCGGCTTCGGCGAGCGCGATGCGCGCGGCGTCGGCCTGGTCGGGGGAGACGCGGACGGTGACGAGGTCGTCTGCATGGGCGACGCCGGATCCGCCGGCATGGAGCGCGGCGCCCACCGCTTCGGCGATTTCGGCGGCCAGGCCGGCGCGCGCCAGGGCGGGGGCCGCGGCGCCGAGCAGCGCTTCGGCGAAGTCGCGCAGGCGACGTTCCATCGACGCCTCCTGCTCGGCCGCGGTCTGCAGCGCGTCCTGCAGGCCCTCGCGCAGCTCGGCCGCGATGATGCGCAGGGCGGCATGGGCCTGGGCCTCGGCCGTGGCGACGCCTTCGGCATAGCCTTCGGCGCGCGCCTCTCCCCGGATCTTGGCGAGGCGTCGGGCGTCCTCCGCCGCGTGCCGCGCGGTCGTTTCGGCCAGGGCGGCGCGGGCCGAAACCTCGTCGCTGGGGGCGGCGGCGGCCTTCGGCGCGGCGCCCAGCGCCGGCCGGCCCTGGGGCGTGAATCCCCTGGGGGCCTGCTTGGGTCCGGCGACGCGATCGGGCTCGGCCCAGCCGTCGCCGGACGGTTTGTGGGCGCGCGGCGGCGCCGCGTCGAAGACTTCGAATAGAAGCGCGCGGCTCATGCGGGTTCCCTCCGCTCATCATCCATGTCGAGCCAAGCGGCGAGCAGCGCCGCGGCATCCTCGGGCCGATCCGCGACGGCGCCCTGAAGCAGGGCCAGTCGGTCGGCCTCCACCGCTTCGGCGTCGATGACGTCCTCGGCGGCGGCCATCGTCATCTCCAGCTCGGACGGAGGGCCGAGCTCCGCCACCGTCGCGAGCTCTTCCTCGTCCTCGATCGCCATCGCATCGCGGCGTGCGGCGATCATCGGGCGAAGGACCAGCAAGGCGATCGCCAGCGTCACGGCCGACAGAACGCCGAGCTGGATCAACCCCATCGCGTTGCGTTCGAAAAAGCCGGAGCCGCCGGACCGCGCCTC
This sequence comes from Pseudomonadota bacterium, assembly GCA_039816075.1. Lineage (GTDB taxonomy): Bacteria > Pseudomonadota > Alphaproteobacteria > Rhodobacterales > Rhodobacteraceae > Albimonas. Next base: position 3,585 of record JBCBYE010000306.1, read on the forward strand.
CACCCCCAGTTCGGGCGGGCGGGTGAATTCGAGAGTGCGGATGGTGATCTCGTCGCCGCGGCCGGCGTCGTAGCCGACCGCCGATTCGACCAGCTCGCGCAAGGCGTCGAGCTCCTCCTGCGGTCGCGGCGTCCAGACCGGCGCGCCGTCAGCGCCCGGCGTGCGCAGACCGTCGACGAGAACCGCGACCGTCAGGCGGCGCACCTCGCCTGGACGGCGCACGCGCTCCGTCAGGACCTCGGAGACTTCGTAGTTCACGCGCTGCCGCGTTTCGGACGACGAGCGCGTGGAGCCGCCGCCGCCGTTGTTGACGTCGCCGTCGGGCAGATTCGAGGCGACGGTCACGGCCGCGCCCTCGCCGCCGCGCGCCTGCTCCGTCGCTTCGGTGTTGTCGGAGTGGATCGCGACGCGTCCGTCCGGATCGAGCAGGCGTTCGCGCACCGTTTCGGAGTTCATGTCGGCGTCGACCATCACCTCGACGATGACGGCGTCGGCGCCGACCCGCGCGGTCAGCAGACGCTCCACGCTGGCCTTGAGTTCCGAGGCGCGGTCGGCCCCGTCGGCGATGGCGCCCTGCGCTTCGGGATCGACGACGGCGACGCCGTTTTCGGCGTCGACGACCGTGACGTTCTCGGCCGAGAGGCCGGAAACGGACGAGGCCACCAGAAAGCGGATCGCGCGCGCCTGGCTGGGCGCGATGGCCCCGGCCGAGACGCTGACGGCGACCGATGCCGTGGGTTCGGAGCCCCGTTCGAAGGGTCGGCGCTGCGGGTTGGCGATGTGCACCCGCGCGCGGCGCACCTGGGGCAGGGCGAGAATCGTCCGGGCCAGCTCGCCTTCCTTGGCGCGCCAATAGGCGGCGTCGAACATCTGCGCCGTGGTACCGAAGCCCGAGAGCCCGTCGAGCACCTCGTAGCCCGCCGCGCCGCTTTCCGGCCGCCCTTCGGCCGCCAGGGCCATGCGCAACGCGTCGCGCTGCGATTCGGGGACGTAGATCGCGTCTCCGCGCACTTCATAAGGGGATTGGCGGGTTTCCAAAGCCGAGACGACGCCGCCTGCGGCGGCTGGATCGAGCCCCGCATAGAGCAACGCCATCGGCGGTTGAGACGCCATTCGTGCGATCGCCAGCACGCCGATCACCGCGGCCAAAGCCGCCAGCGCCGCCGCGAAGCGTCGTCTTCCATCCAGCCCATTCCAGAGCGCCGCGATCTGAGTCACGCCTAGCCTCTCGCGTCTAAGCGTCCGTTCTGGACGCCGTTCCTTCGAACGCCTCTCTGATGGGGCGCGGTCACTTAACATTCGGTTAGCTCCTTGCGCCTAAAACGCTCCTCGAAACGAAACCGGGCGGCGTTCCGTCCGGCCGGCGCGCGCAGAAGGCGACGCGCGGCAGATCGCGAGGGCAGGGCGTCATGGCGGACCCGGCGAGAATCGATGTGGACGGCGGCGAAGGCGGCGCGAAGCGCGGCGGGATGCTGCCTTTGTTGGCCGGGCTCGGCGCGTTGCTGCTGCTGGGCGGCGGCGGTTTTTACGCGACCTATTCGGGGCTGTTGGCGCTGCCGTTCGGCGGCGGTTCGACCCCGCCGGAGGAGGTCGCCTACGCCGCGCCCATGGAGATGCCCAGCTTCGTGCCGATCGAGCAGCTGACCGTCTCGCTCGGGCCCGAGGCCAATGCCAAGTTCCTGCGTCTGTCCGCGGCGCTCGAGGTGGAGCCGGGCTCCGAATCGGACGTCCGGACGCTCATGCCGCGCATCCTCGACGTCATGAACACCTACCTGCAGGCGTTGGACGAAACCGACGTGGAACGCGGCGCGGCCATGTCGCGCATGCGCTCCCACCTGCTCAGACGCATCCGAATCGTCACCGGAGAAGGCCGCGTACGCGATCTTCTGGTGACGGAATTCATCCTGCAGTGACCCAGATCATCCGGAGAAGCCGATGACCCTGATCGCAGACGGACTGTTGATCGCAGCGGCCCTGTCCGCCGCCCTCTACTGCCATGTCCTGGCCCGGCGCCTGCGCCGGCTTCGGGACATGGATGAGGGAGTCGGCGCGGCGATCGCCGCCCTTTCGACGCATGTGGACGAAATGCGGGGCGCCCTGTCCGCGGCGCGCGCGCAGTCGGCCGCATCGGTGAGGTCGCTGACCGAGACCACGACGCGGGCGGAGGCCGCCGCGGCGCGGCTCGAC
>JBCBYE010000643.1:0-2683 GCA_039816075.1 Pseudomonadota bacterium
CTGCCCGCCGCGCTGGGCCTCGCCGCGGCGCTCGGCCTCGTGGCGGGTCCCTGGGGCCTCGCGGCGCTGGCCGCGGCGCTGGCGGCGGGGGCGCTGCTGCTGACCGCGCTGCGCCGGCGCCTGGGCGGCTGGACCGGCGACGGGCTCGGGGCCGTCGAACAGGCGGGGGAGATGGCGGCGCTGCTCGTGCTCTCCGCCGCCCTGACCTGACCGCAGGGATCGCAAGGACCGCCCATGCCCCGCCTGATCCTCATGCGCCATCCGCGCGTCGACGCCGCCGGACTGTGCTACGGCCGCGCCGATCCGGCGCTGCTGCCCGGCTGGACGGCGCAGGCGGACGCCGCGCTGCCCCGGCTCGCCGGCGTGCGGCGCGTCGTCTCCAGCCCCGCACCGCGCTGCCTGGCGCTGGCCCGGCGGCTCGCCGCGAGCCTCGGCGCCGCGCTGGAGATCGACGCGCGGCTGGCCGAGATGCATTTCGGCGCCTGGGAGGGTCTGCGCTGGGACGCGATTCCGCGCGCGGCCTTCGAAGTCTGGGCCGAGGACCCGCTGCGCCGCGCCCCGCCGGGGGGCGAAAGGTTCGCGACGCTTCAGCAGCGCGCCCGCCTCGCCGCCGACGCGGCCGAGGCCCGCGCCGCGGCCGAGGACGCGCCCGCGCTCGTGGTCAGCCATGCCGGCCCGATCCGCGCCCTGCGCATGGCCCGCGAGGGCCTGAGCTTCCGCGCCGCCTTCGACTGGCAGACGCCCTATGCGACGCCGATCCCCCTGCCGCGCCGCGGCGCCGGCTGAGGCCCTGCGCGCTCAGGAGGGCGTCATCAGCCCCAGAAACGCGCCCAGCGCGTCCTTGACCATCACGATGCGCCCGACCCCGGGCACGTCGAACGGCTCCGACACCAGGGACCCGCCGGCCTGCACCGCCGCCTTGGCCGCCGCATCGGCGTCGTCCACCTGGAAATACGTCGCCCAATGGTCGGGCAGGCCGTCGAATTGCGGGCCGTCCATCTGAAAGATGCCGGCGATCATGTCCTCGCCGATCTTGCCGACGCGATAGACGGCGCCGTCGCCCATGGGCATCTCCTCGATGGTCCAGCCCAGCACGTCGCGATACCAGGCCGCCGTGGCGGCGGCGTCGCGCGAATTGAGCTCGTTCCAGTGAATGGAGCCGTGGCCGGCCATGGCCTCTCCTCCTTGCGCTGCGTTGCGATGCGGCAGCTTCGCGCGATTCGCCGCGTCCGCCCAGCCCGCCCAAGGGAGGTTGCGGCGGGACGGCGGGCGGTGGAGGCTTCGGCCCGACGGCGGCAGGGAGCAGGGCCATGGACGATCTGGAGATCCGGCAGGCGATCATCGACCAATGCCGGTGGATGAACGCCTCGGGGCTGAACACGGGCACCTCGGGCAACATCAGCGTGCGGGACGGGGCGCGGATGCTGATCACCCCCTCGGCCACCGGCTACGACGCCATGACGCCCGACATGATCTGCTCGATCCGCCTCGACGGCGAGATCGAGACGCTGGGCGACGCCGATTGGGACGGGCCGAAGAAACCCTCGTCCGAGTGGCGCTTTCACCGCGACGTGCTGCGCGCCCGGCCCGAGATGAATGCGGTGGTGCACGTGCATTCGCCCTATTGCACGACCCTCTCGATCTGCCGCCAGGACATCCCGGCGGTGCATTACATGATCGCCGTCTTCGGCGGCCCCACGATCCGCTGCGCGCGTTACGAACGATTCGGCAGCCAGGCGCTGTCCGACGCGGCGCTGGAGGCGATGGCGGGCCGCAGCGCCTGCCTGCTGGCCAATCACGGCATGATCGCCGCCGGCCCGACGCTGGACCGCGCCATGTGGCTGGCGGTGGAGCTGGAGACGCTGGCGCGCCAGTACTGGGGCGCCCGGCTCTTCGGCGGCGAGGCGGTGCTGTCCGACGCCGAAGTCGCCGAAGCGGCCGAGGCCATGGCCGCCCGCGGCTACGGCCAGAGCTGAGCCCGGCGCGCCTTGGCGGGGCGCTGCGCGCGCGCGACCGCCGGCCCCCCTCCCTGTCCCTCCCCCCGGCGGGGGGAGGGGAGCGTTCGGCGGGCCGACCCCGTCGGATCGGCGGCGGCGCATTTGGTCTCTGGGGAGGTCGCAGAGGGCTGAGACCGCCACGGGACGGCCGTCCGCGCAACCGTCGGCGCCACCGTCGGCGCCTGGCCTCGCCGGCGCAGGCTGGAGGGCGGGCCGACGCTCTTGCCGCAAGGCAAGGCGTTCGGGGCGCCCGCCAGCGCGCCGCGCGGCGTCAGGGCTTCACGATCAGCGCGCGGTCCCAGCCGGTGAGGCACTCGGCCGGTCCCGTCTCGCGCACCAGGATCGTCTCGGTGATCTCCAGGCCCCAGTCCGGCGTCCACAGGCCCGGCATGAAGTGAAACGTCATGCCCGCCTGCAGCAGCCCGGTTTCGTCGTCGCGGGCGCTGCGCGCGGCGCTGGCGCGGCGGGGCATCGCGCGCGATGCGCGCTGCGGCTACCCGGTGGGGCTGAGCTATCCGCCCGATTGGGGCGAGCGCACGCTGAGCTTTCGCGACGACGAGACGGGGCTGCTGCAGGCGGGCATGACGTTTCACTTCATGCCGGGCCTGTGGACGCCGGACTGGGGCCTTGAGATCACCGAGACGATCCTGGTGCGCGAAACGGGACCGGCCGAGTGCCTGACCGGC
>JBCBYE010000388.1:0-4704 GCA_039816075.1 Pseudomonadota bacterium
CTCGTCCGATCTACCAAGTTCCTGTGGACCGCCGGCGGCTGGTTCGACTACCTGAACATGCGCACCAACGGCTTCGACTTTCACATGCAGCTCGCCTCGGGCGAGATCAGCTGGGAGGACGAGCGCGTCCGCGCCACGTTCGAAAACTGGAAGGAGCTCATCGACATGGGCGCCTTCATCGACAACCACCAGACCTATTCCTGGCAGGAGGCGCTGCCCTTCATGGTCAACGGCGACGCCGCCGCCTACCTGATGGGCAATTTCGCGGTCGCCCCCCTGCGCGACGGCGGGCTGACCGACGATCAGCTCGACTTCCACCAGTTCCCGGCCATCGCCGAGGGCGTCGCGCTGGCCGAGGATGCGCCGACCGACACCTTCCACATCCCCGCCAACGCGGCCAACAAGGAGGCGGCGCGCGAGTTCCTGCGCTTCGTCGTCTCCGCCGACGTGCAGACGGAGATCAACAACGGCGCCAATCTGGGTCAGCTGCCGGTGAACGCGCAGTCTTCGGTCGATGACGACAAGTTCCTGCAGGAGGGCTTCGCGATGCTCTCGTCCAACTCGCCGGGCGGCGTCGCGCAGTTCTGGGACCGCGACGCGCCGGCCGAGATGGCCAAGGCGTCGATGGAGGGCTTCCAGGAATTCATGGTCAAGCCCGACAATCTCGACCGGATCCTCGGGCGGCTGGAGCGCGCGCGCAAGCGCATCTACCGCTGATCGCCGACCTGCGGGGGCGCGCCGCGCCCCTGCTCCCCCTCAGCTGAACCGACGAGGCGGCCATGGCGGACGCGACCCTCGCGCAGGCCCGGGCGGTGGACGGACAGGGCTGGTTCCACCGCAACCAGATCGCGCTGACGCCGTGGCTTTTCCTGGCGCCGGGCATCCTGTTCTTCGCGGTCTACGTGATCCTGCCGGTGTTCCAGTCCTTCAACCTGTCGCTCTACGAGTGGGACGGGCTGAGCGACCCCGAATACGTCGGCCTGCGTCACTACGAGGACCTCTATTGGGAGTTCGTGGACCGCGACGCCTTCTACACATCGCTCAGGAACAACATCCTGTGGTTGCTGCTCTACCTGCTGGCGATCCCCGCGGGCCTCTTCATCGCGCTGTTCCTGAACCAGACGGTGACAGGCATCCGCCTCTACAAATCGCTGTTCTTCTTTCCCTTCGTGATCTCTCAGGTGGTCGTGGGCCTGGTCTTCACCTGGTTCTACGACCCCACCTTCGGCCTGCTGAACGTCATGCTGGGCTGGGTGGGCGCCGGGCCGATCAACGTGCTGGGGGACGAGAACCTCGTCACCTTCGGCATCATCGCCGCCGGCCTCTGGCCGCAGACCGCTTACTGCATGATCCTCTACCTGACGGGCCTCAACGCCGTGGACCCCGAACAGATCGAAGCCGGCCGCCTCGATGGAGCCAAAGGCTGGCGCATGCTGTGGCACATCATCCTGCCGCAGCTGCGCCCGGCCACCTTCATCGCCTTCGTGGTGACGATCATCGGCGCCCTGCGCTCCTTCGATCTGATCTCGATCATGACCCAGGGCGGCCCCTTCGGCTCGTCCCGCGTGCTGGCCTTCTACATGTTCGAGGTGGCGCTATCGGAATACGGCTTCCGCATGGGTTTCGGCGCGGCCATCGCGGTGGTGCTGTTCCTCATCATGCTCTGCTTCATCGCCTACTTCCTGTGGTCGATGTCGCGGGACGAGCGGGGAGGCTGAGCATGACTTCCGCCTTCCGCGCCCGCCTCGACGCCGTCTGCGCCGCCCTGCCGGGGGCTGAAAAGTCCGACCCCTGGGGCGGCGGCCACGACGCCTGGAAGATCGGCGACAAGATGTTCGCCTGCGTCGGCGCGGTCGATCCCGGCGTCTCGGTCAAATGCGCCGACATCGACGCCGCCGAAATGCTGATCGAGGCCGGCGTCGGGACCCGCGCGCGCTACTTCCACCGCTCCTGGATCCGCCTGCCCGAGGACATCGAGGAGGAGGAGCTGCGCCACCGCGTGATCGCCTCCTACGACCTGGTCCGCGCCAAGCTGCCCAAGCGCCTGCGCGCCGCCTGGCCCGAACGCGAGGAGGCCTGAGCCATGTTCCCCGCCCCCGTTCAGACCGCGTCGCCCGCCTGGCGCGTCGGCTACCAGGCGCTGCTGCCCGTCGCTCTTCTGATGTGGCTGGCGCCGCTGGTGGCGGTCGCCGTGTTTTCCATCAAGCCGGCGGCGGACTTCACGACAGGCAACTACTGGGGCTGGCCCTCGACCTTCGAAGGGGCGGTGAACTACGGCAAGGTCTTCTTCGAAAGCGACATGCCCCGCTACCTGCTCAACAGCGTCTTCATCACCGTGCCCACGGTGATCGGCGCGGTGGCGCTGTCATGCATGACCGGTTTCGCGCTGGGCGTGTACCGGTTCCGCGGCAACCTGTGGATCTTCTTCATGTTCGTCGCCGGCAACTTCGTGCCCTTCCAGATCCTGATGGTGCCGGTGCGCGACCTGACCGTCGACATGGGCCTCTACAACACCAAGCTGGGCCTCGTGCTGTTCCACGTCGCCTTCCAGACCGGCTTCTGCACCCTCTTCATGCGCAACTTCATCCGCGCGCTGCCGTTCCCGCTGATCGAGGCGGCGCGGGTCGAAGGGGTCGCCGAATGGCGCATCTTCTGGTTCGTGGTCCTGCCCCTCATGCGCCCGGCCATCGCCGCGCTTTCGGTTCTGATCTTCACCTTCATATGGAACGACTACTTCTGGGCCGTGGTCCTGACCCAGGGGGTCGAAAGCCAGCCGGTCACCGCCGGCATCACCAGCTTCAACGCCCAGTTCCGCGCCGCCTATCACCTCATGAGCGCGGGAAGCATCGTCGCCGCGCTGCCGCCCGTCGCGATGTTCTTTCTGATGCAAAAGCACTTCATCGCCGGCCTCACCCTCGGGGCCGTGAAATGACCCGGATCGCCTTCATCGGCGCAGGCTCCACGATCTTCATGAAGAACATCGTGGGCGATGCGATGCTGACCCCGGCGCTGGCCGACGCCGAGTTCGCGCTGATGGACGTGGACCCCGCGCGGCTGGAGGACAGCGCGCGGGTGGCGCGCAAGATGGCCGCGACCCTGGGCTCCCCCGCGAAGATCGAGGCGACGACGGATCGCCGCCGCGCCCTCGACGGGGCGGATTTCGTGGTCGTCGCCTTCCAGATCGGCGGCTATCGCCCCTCGACCGTCATCGACTTCGAGGTGCCGCGCCGCCACGGCCTTCGCCAGACCATCGGCGACACGCTGGGCGTCGCGGGCATCATGCGCGGCCTGCGCACGGTCCCGCACCTCTGGGCCGTGGCCGAGGACATGCAGCAGCTCTGCCCCGACGCGCTGATGCTGCAATACGTGAACCCCATGGCCATCAACTGCTGGGCCCTGGCCGAGCGGTTTCCGCGCCTCAAGGTCGCCGGTCTCTGCCACTCCGTCGTCAACACGGTCGAGGAGATCGGCCACGACCTCGACTTGCCGCCGGCGGAGATCGAGCATCGCGTCGCCGGCATCAACCATGTCGCCTTCTTCCTCACGCTCGCCCATCAGGGCCGCGATCTCTACCCCGCCTTGCGCGAGGGCTGGCGCGAGGGGCGGCTGCCCAAGCCGCCGCTCCTGATGCCCCGCTGCGGCAACCACGTGCGCTACGAGGTCATGGATCAGCTCGGCTGGTTCTGCACCGAAAGTTCCGAGCATCTGGCCGAGTACACGCCGTGGTTCATCAAGCGCGGCCGCGACGACCTGATCGAACGCTTCGGCATTCCGCTCGACGAGTATCCCAAGCGCTGCGAAGAGCAGCAGGCCGGCTGGGCCGAACAGGCCGAGGCCCTGCGCCGGGCCGACCGCATCGAGGTCGAGAAATCCCACGAATTCGCCGCCGAGCTGATGGCGGCCCAGGTCTCAGGCGTCCCGATCCGCGCCTACGCCAACCTTCCCAATCGCGGCCAGATCCCGCAGCTGCCGCTCGGGGCCGTGGTCGAAACCCCCTGCCTCGTCGACGAGAACGGCGTTCAGCCGACCACGGTCGCGGACATCCCGCCCCAGCTGATCGCCCTCATGCGCACCCAGATCAACGTGCAGGAGCTGACGGTGAGGGCGCTGCTGGACGAAAACGTCGACCATCTGCATCACGCCGCCATGATGGACCCCCACACCGCGGCGGAGCTCGACCTGCGCCAGATCCGCGCCCTGATGGACGAACTGCTCGCCGCCCATGGCGAGATGATCCCCGCCTGGGCGCGCCCGCGCCGCGCCGCCTGATGCGCCGCGCCCTCGGCGTCTGCTATTATCCCGAGCACTGGCCCGAGGACCGCTGGCCCGAGGATGCCGCCCGCATGGCCCGGGCCGGCATCGTCTGGGTCCGCATCGCCGAATTCGCCTGGTCGCGCCTCGAACCCTCGCCCGGCCTCTTCGCGTGGGATTGGCTGGACCGCGCCATCGACGCGCTGGCCGGCGCCGGCCTCAAGATCGTCCTCGGCACCCCCACCTGCACGCCCCCGCGCTGGATGCTCGACAAGCATCCCGACATGCTCGCCTGGGACGCCGAGGGCCGCCCGCGAAAATTCGGCTCCCGCCGCCACTACTGCTTCAGCCACGACGGCTACCGCGACGAGGCCGTCCGCATCGCCCGTCTGATGGGCGAGCGCTATGGACGCGATCCGCGCATCCACGCCTGGCAGATCGACAACGAATACG
>JBCBYE010000329.1:0-5403 GCA_039816075.1 Pseudomonadota bacterium
ACCGCGACCCCTTCCGCACGCGCCGCTTCATGGACGGCCCGCACCCGTTCGAAACCCTCAGGCGCGTCGAGGACCCCACCACCTATATCGACGAGCCCAACGTCGCCCGCGTGCCCAAGCGCGCCGACATGTTCGCCCGCGCCCAGTTCGGCGACATGGGTCCGCAGAACCAGCGGAACGCCAAGGCCGGCGGCTACGTGCGCAAATCCGCGTCCGGCTTCGCCTTCCGCCCCGCCCTCGGCGCCTTCGTCCTGATGGGCGACGGCGAGGCCGCGCCCGAGGTCTCCCCCCTCGCCGCGGACCCGCACCGCAACGCCGCCAACCTCAAGGCCGCCAGCTACTGGCTGGGCGCCGACGCGGTCGGCCTCTCCCGCTGCCCCGACTGGGCCTACTACTCCCACGACGCGGCCGGGAACGAGCTGACGCCCTACCACGCCAACGCCATCTCCATGATCATCGACCAGGGGCATGAGACGATGGAGGGCGCCTCGGGCGACGACTGGATCTCCGTCGCCCAATCCATGCGCGCCTATCTGCGCTTAGCCCTGCTGGGCGGCGTGCTGGCGGCCCATATCCGCCGCCTCGGCTACACCGCCCGCGTGCACACGGTGATGGACGGCGAGGTGCTGCAGCCGCCGCTCCTGCTGCTCTCGGGCCTGGGCGAGGTCTCCCGCATCGGCGAGGTGATCCTCAACCCCTTCCTCGGCCCGCGCCTGAAATCCGGCGTCGTCACCACCAACATGCCCATGGAGCATGACCGCCCGATCGATTTCGGCCTGCAGAAATTCTGCGAGGCCTGCAACAAATGCGCCCGCGAATGCCCCTCCGGCGCCATCACCGCCGGGCCGAAGCGGATGTTCAACGGCTACGAGATCTGGAAGTCGGACAGCCAGCGCTGCACCACCTACCGCATCGGCACGCTGGGCGGGGCCATGTGCGGGCGCTGCATGAAGACCTGCCCGTGGAACCTCGAAGGCGTCTTCGCCGAGCGGCCCGTGCGCTGGGCGGCGATGAACTTTCCGTCTCTCGCGCCGCGTTTGGCCAGGCTCGACGACGAGCTCGACCGCGGCGGGCTCAACCCGGTCAAGAAGTGGTGGTGGGACCTCGAGATGGTCGACGAGGGGCCCTACAAGGCGCCCGAGCATCCGGTGAACGCGCGCGATCTGCAGACGGATCTGGACCTGCGGCACGAGGATCAGACCCTCGCCATCTACCCGGCGCCGCTCGCGCCCCCTCCCTGGCCCTGGCCGTTTCCGATGGACCGCGAGGCCGGCGTCGCCGCCTACCGCGCCATGATCTCCGCCGAGGAGCATCAGGCCCGCAGCGCGCGGGGCGAGACCGCCCACCTGCACCGCTACGTCAACGACCAGGGCGAGCCGCCGGTGCTGCCGCTGACCGTCAGCCGCATCGCGCCCTCCACCCCCGACATCACGATCTACGAGTTCTCCGACCCCGCGGGCGCGCCGCTGCCGCCGGCGGAGGCGGGGGCGCATCTGGACGTGCTCGTGGCGCCGGAGTTCCTGCGCGCCTACTCCCTCTCCGGCGACCCCGCCGACCGCTCCCGCTACCAGATCGCGGTGCTGCGCGAGGCGGACGGGCGCGGGGGCTCCCGCCTTCTGCACCGCATCTTCGCCGAAGGGCGCCGCGTCTTCGTCTCGCGTCCGCTCAACCATTTTCCATTGGACGAGGTCGCGCCCTGCACCCTGCTGATGGCCGGCGGCGTCGGGGTCACGCCGATGCTCGCCATGGCCCATCGCCTGCACGCCCTGGGCCGGGATTTCGCGCTGCACTATTCGGCGCCTAGCCGCGAGGCCGCCGCCTTTCTGGCGGAGATCGAGGCCGCCCCCTGGGCCGGCCGCGCCCATCTGCATCTGAGCGCCGAGGGCCGGCGCGCCGACCTCGCCGCGATCCTCGCCGATCCGCCCGCCGGCGCCCGCCTCTATCTCTGCGGGCCGGACCGCTACATGGCCGCGGTGCAGGAGGCCGCCGCCGCCGCCGGCTGGCCCGAGGACGCGGTCCGCCAGGAATACTTCGCCGTCCCCGAAGAGCCGGAGCGCGAGAACCGCCCCTTCACGCTCCGCCTCGCCCGCTCCGGCCGCGACATCGCCGTCGCCGCCGATCAGGCCGCCACGGACGCGCTGGCCGAGGCGGGCGTGCATGTGGACGTCAAATGCTCCGACGGGCTGTGCGGGGTCTGCCGCTGCGGCCTCGTCTCGGGCGAGGTCGATCACCGCGATTACGTGCTGACGCGGGCCGAGCGCGAGGGCGCCCTGATCCTCTGCCGCTCCCGCGCCGCGGCGGCGGACGGGGTGGTGGAGGTGGATTTGTGATGCTGGGAGAGTCTTTCGATTAACGAATTTACTTGATCTTCACCAATACGTCACAAAAATGTCGTTCAGCCCGATCCTTGAAGGAGTCGCTGAACGATGATCCGACGCGCCGTCGCCGTCGCCGTTGCCCTTCTGGCTTTCGCCGCGCCCGCCGCCTGGGCGGCCGCCGGCGCGCCCTTCGACGGCAGGCCGCTCGTCGCCTCCATCGATCCCGGCGCGCTCTGCGATCGTCTGGCCGCCTATGCGCCGGATCCCGAGGCGACGGCCCCGCCGGTTCCGGGCGCTTACGTCAGCGCGCCGAGGGCCCGCGAGGCCTGCACCGATGCCGCCACGCTGTCCGGCGCGAGCGCGTCCGACCGGCGCCGCTGGCTCTTTCAGCTGGCCCGCGCCCATTACCGCCTCGGCGAGTTCGACACCGCCTATGCGCTGCTGGAGCGCAGCGCGGAGGCGGGCTCCCCCGGCGCCTGGTTCGTGCTCGGCCGCTTGTTCCAGCATGGCGACGGCGTGCGCGTGGACCACACGGTCGCGCTGCTCCACTATCTGGAGGCCTGGCGCCGCGGCGCCCCGGCCGGCCTGGTCGCCGCGCAGGCGATCTACGGCGATCCCGACAGCCCCGCCTACGACCCCGCCCGCCACCGCGACCTGCCCCTGCGCGTCCGCCAGCAGGCCCTGACGGAGTGGTGAGCGACGCCCTCGCGCGCGCCGTCGCCTGAGGACCGTCCGTCCCTCGACGCCCCGCGCCGTCTCGTCCCGGACCTGATCCGGGACCTCCGGCGCGGGACGCAGGCGAGCCGGCCCCGATCGGGCGCCCGGCCCTCCAAGCCGACGCCCAGCGGCAGCCAAGGCGGCCCCGGATCAGGTCCGGGGCGAGACGGCACGGGGCCTCTTGGTCCTCCGTCGTCCTGCCGCGCATTGACGGCTCAACCGACGCACGGCACTGTCAAGCAAACCTGACAGAGGGCCTTCGCCCATGCCGCCCGATGACTCTTCCGCAGCCCCGCCGCCGCTCGGCGCGTCGTCCGCGCTGGCCGACGCGGTCCCGCGCGATCTGTGCACCGATTGCGGCATCTCGCGCACCGACGCGCCGCGGCGCTGCGGCCGCGCCTGCCAGTTCATCCGCCCCGACTTCGCCGCGCGCGAGACCGAGGCCCATGGCCGCCCCCGCGCGCCCGAGGGCGAGGAGCTGCATTTCGGCGTGCACCGCCGCATGCGCCGCGTCGCCCTCTCCCGCCCGCGGCCCGGCGCGCAGTGGACCGGCCTGACCACCCGCCTCGCCGAACGCCTGCTGGAAACCGGGGCCGTCACCGGCGTGCTCGCCTGCGGCCCCTCGCCCGAGGATCGCTGGCGGCCCGAGCCGCGCCTGTGCACCACGGTCGAGCAGGTCGCCGCCTGCCGCGGCATGCGCATGGGCTGGGCGCCCCTGCTGGCCCTGCTGGAGCCCGCCGTCGCCGCCGGCCACACGCGCCTCGCCGTCATCGGCATCCCCTGCCAGGTCCACGCCCTGCGCGCGCTGGAGGCGGAGCTGGGCCTCGAACGCCTGTACGTCATCGGCACGCCCTGCTCCGACAACACCACCACCGAGAATTTCCACAAGTTCCTCGCCCTGCTGGACGCGCGGCCGGAGACCATCAGCTACCTGGAGTTCCGCGCCGACTACCGGGTGGAGATCCGCCACGACGACGGCCGCGTGCGCACCGTGCCGTTCCTCAAGCTGCCGATCAGCAAGCTGCCGGCGGACTTCTTCCCGATGACCTGCCGCACCTGCACCGACTACGTGAACGCCCTCGCCGACGTCACCGTCGGCTACATGGCGGGCGAGGGCGAGCAATGGCTGATCGAGCGCAACGACCGCGGCGCCGAGATCGCCGCGCTGGTCGAGGACGAGCTGCTCGAAAAGCCCCTGCGGTCCAAAGGCCGGCGCAAGGGGGCGGTCGCGGGCTTCCTCAAGAACGTGGAGCGCGCCGCCGGCGGCCTGCCCCTGCGCGCCATGCCCGACTGGGCCCGCCCCATCGTCGCCTGGCTGCAGCCCCGGATCGGCCCGCGCGGCCTCGAATTCGCCCGCGCGCGGGTGGAGATGAAGGCGGTCGAGACCGTCCTGCACCTGCGCGCCGCCCATCCCCGCCGGATCAAGCACATGGTCCCCGACCACGTCTGGCGCCTCGTCGCCCCCTACGGCCTGACGCCGACGCCGGGAGAGCGGGCCGGCCCCGCCTCGCCCGCTCCGCCGGACGCAGGCGCGGCGCCGCGCAGGATGTCCTAGCCTGGGCCCGGCGCGGGGCCTCCGCCGCGCCGCCCGAACGCCGCCCGGATCCGGGGTCCGACGCCGGGACGACCTGCAGCCCCGAGAGCCGCCCATGCCCGTGCCCCCGTTCCTGCAAACCGACGTCGCGCGCTGCGGCGTCACGCTCGATCCGCGCGATTGGAGCGAGCTCGAAAAGCGCGTCTTCGAGGTCCGGGTTCCTCGCGGCGGCCGCATCCAGAGCCAGGCGCGCATCGCCGACGTCTGGCTGCTGCTGCAGGAGGGCGTCGCGGCGTCGGAGCAGACCTGGAGCGACGGAACCTCGACCATCGCGCGGTTCTTCGAACCCGGGCATGTCTGCGCCAATCTCACCAGCGCCTGGACGCGCGACTTCGCCTCCGACGACCTCGTCGCCCTGACCGACGTGGCGGGCGTCGCGATCCCCGACGACGTCTTCCGCCGCGAGTATCTGCAGGGCGACGGTTTCGGAACCTATCTGCGCCTGAAGATGATGGAGGCGCATCTGTTCGCCAAGGAGCTGATCTGCGCCAAGACCTCCGCCCAGACCGAGGCGCGGTATCGCTTTCTCATCGACCATCACGACATCGTCGTCGGCGCCGTTCGCAAACAGGACATCGCCCGCTTTCTGGGCATCACCCCGCAGGGCCTGTCCCGCTTCCTGCGCCGACGCGAGGCCGGACAGGCTTAACCTGAGTTAAGCGCCGCAGCCGTCCTCTCCGATATGGCTCGGTCGCAGTCCCCTGTCGCCAGTCGCCGAGGAGAGGAGAGCGATCCGATGCCCGACCTGCAGATGCCCGAAAGACGTGAGTTCGG
>JBCBYE010000293.1:0-5890 GCA_039816075.1 Pseudomonadota bacterium
ACAAGATCAGCCGCAAGGCCGACAATCCGTCGATTACCCGGGACGTGTCCGGTGAAGGCGTGCAGCAGGCCCTTCTGAAGATCATGGAAGGCACGGTGGCGAGCGTTCCCCCGCAGGGCGGCCGCAAGCATCCGCAGCAGGAATTCCTGCAGGTGGACACCACCAACATCCTCTTCATCTGCGGCGGCGCCTTCGCCGGGCTCGACCGGATAATTTCGCAGCGCGGCAAAGGCTCCGCCATGGGCTTCGGCGCCGAGGTGCGGTCGGAGGACGACCGCCGCATCGGCGACGTGCTGGAAAGCCTTGAGCCCGAGGATCTGCTGAAATTCGGCCTGATCCCCGAATTCGTCGGCCGCCTGCCGGTGATCGCCACGCTGCGCGACCTGGACGAGGACGCGCTGATGGAGATCCTGTCGGCGCCCAAGAACGCCCTGGTGAAGCAGTACCAGCGCCTTTTCGAGATGGAGGACGTCAAGCTCGCCTTCACCGAGGACGCGCTGCTCGCCATCGCCCGCAAGGCCATCGAGCGCAAGACGGGCGCGCGCGGCCTGCGTTCGATCCTCGAGGACGTGCTGCTCGACACGATGTTCGATCTGCCGGGTTCGGAAGGCGTCAGCGAGGTGGTGGTCAACGACGACGTGGTCGCCGGCGGCGCCAAGCCGCTGCTGATCTACGCGGACGCGCCCAAGGAGCCGTCGGAGGCGTCGGCCTCCTGATCGCCTCGCTCGACGTTCCGCGCAAAGCGACGGGGCCGCGGTGACGCGGCCCGATGCGCTTCCCCCCTATCTGGCCCAGGCTCATCCGCGGCAGATGCCGTGGCACATCGCCATGTTGGCGATGAACGAGGGCGTGCCCTCGCCGGATCCGTTCGGCCCCTTCACCTACGCCGATCTGGGCTGCGGCATGGGTCTGACCGCCGCCATGGTGGCGGCGCTGCACCCGCAGGCCGAGGTGATCGGCCTAGACGTGCATCCGGGCATGATCGACGCCGCGCGGCGCATGGCGGCGGAGACCGGGCTGGACAACCTGCGATTCGACGTCGCCGATTTCACCGGCTCCGCCGATCACGCCTCCGGCTGCGACTTCGTCTCCGCCCATGGCGTGGCGACCTGGATGCCGGCGGAGGCGCTCGCGTCCCTGCGCGCTTCGGCCGCCCGGATGCTGGCGCCCGGGGGGCTGCTGCACCTGACGGGCAACATGGCGCCCGGCTGGGCCTCCATCGCGCCGCTGCGCGAGGCGGCGCGGCGGGCGGACCCGGGCGAGAGCACGCCCTTGGGTCCCCGGGTGGCGGCGGCGGCCGAGGCCATGCGCGGCCCGGCGGAGGGGCGCTATGGCGAACGTCACGCTGCAGCCGCAGAGATCTGGGCGAGGGTCCGCCAGGAGCGGGCGAGCTACTTTCTGCACGAATTCCTGACCGACCATTGGCGGCCGGTCATGCCGTCCGAGCTGATCGCGACCTTTGAAGGCGACGGGTGGGCCTGGATCGGCCCGAAGATCGCCACGCCGCGACCCGGCGAGGACCTTGCGGCGGCCGAGGATCGGGTGGCGTTGGAGCAGGCTCACAATTTTCGGGACTTCGTCTTTCGACGACCCGGGACCTTGCCTGCCCATGCGTTGGCGGACCTTCCATGGGATCGGGAGATCGCCGCGTTGAAGCCGGGGCCGCTGGCGTCGCCCGACCCGTCCATGTCGGAGCAGGCCGCGGCGGCGCTGGCGCGACCGCAGATGCGACGGGCGGACCTGCTGTTCCGGCCCGAGTTCACCGACGAAGATCGGGCGGCGCTGGCCGAGGCCCTCGCGCAGGGGCTCAAGAGCCGCGCCCTGTCGCCGCGCCTGGCGCCTGCCGATGCGACCGATCCGCCGGCGGACGGGCCCGTCGTCCTGCGCTCTGCCCTGACCGCCTGGACCTTGGCGCAGCCCGACGCCGTGATCTGGGGGGCCCACGTCGCGGCGCGGCATCTGGCCTCTCCGATGCACCTGCCGCCGCACATCGCCCTGCTTTTGCGGGCGGATGCGGAGGGCGGGGACGCCGATCCGGGCGCGCGCGCCGATGAACTGGCCGAGATCCACGCACGCGACGCGACCCCGCCGGTCGTGCCCGGGGCCGCCGAGCCGCCGCGGCCTTCGGACGCGCTCGACGACTATCTGCACCGATGGCGACCGCACCTGCGGCGCTGCGGCGTGACGGGTCCGGGTTGAATCCCGCTCCCCTCCGCGCCACCTTCAAAAGCCGGCCGAGCTTCGGCTCGGCCCCGTTCATGGGAGCGGGCGCGCCGCCCAAAAGAGGGGCCGCCGGCTTCGCAGCCAAGGACGATCCATGACCGAGACCTCCCAGAGCCTCACCCTTCCGGTCCTGCCCCTGCGGGACATCGTGGTGTTCCCGCATATGATCGTGCCGCTGTTCGTCGGCCGCGAGAAGTCGGTGCGCGCCCTCGAGGAGGTGATGCGCAACGACAAGCAGATCCTGCTGGCGAGCCAGACCGATGCGGGCCAGGACAACCCGCAGGAGGACGACATCTACCGGACCGGTGTCGTGGCCAACGTGATGCAGCTGCTCAAGCTGCCCGACGGCACGGTGAAGGTGCTGGTCGAAGGCCAGTCGCGCGCGCGCCTTCTGAACTTCACCGGCGGCGACATGTTCTTCGAGGCCGAGGCGGAGATCATCGAGGATGATTTCGGCAACGAGGCCGCGGTGGAGGCGCTGACCCGCTCCATCGCCGACGAGTTCGAAAAGTACGTGAAGCTCAACAAGTCCGTGCCCGACGAGGCGCTCGGCTCCATCGAGGATGTCGAGGATCCGTCGCGCCTGGCCGACACCATCGCCGGTCATCTGGGCGTGAAGCTGAGCGAGAAGCAGGAGCTGCTGGAGACCGCGTCGATCGAGAAGCGGTTGGAGCGGATCTACGGCTTGATGCAGGGCGAGATCGGCGTCCTGAAGGTCGAGAAAAAGATCAAGAGCCGCGTCAAGACCCAGATGGAGAAGACGCAGCGCGAGTACTACCTGAACGAACAGATGAAGGCGATCCAGCGCGAGCTGGGCGAGGGCGACGACGGCCGCGACGAGGCCGGCGAGTACGAGCACAAGATCGCCGAGGTCAAGTTGACCAAGGAGGCGCGCGAAAAGGCCGATGCGGAGCTGAAGAAGCTGCGCCAGATGGCCCCGATGAGCGCCGAGGCGACGGTGGTGCGCAACTACCTCGACTGGATGCTGTCGATCCCCTGGGGCAAGCGCAGCCGCGTGAAGAAGGACCTGAACCGCGCCGAGGCGATCCTCGAGGAGGACCATTTCGGACTGGAGAAGGTCAAGGAACGCATCGTCGAGTTCCTGGCCGTGCAGCAGCGCTCCGCCAAGCTGAAGGGCCCGATCCTGTGCCTGGTGGGTCCGCCGGGCGTGGGCAAGACCAGCCTGGGCAAGTCGGTCGCCAAGGCGACGGGGCGGGAGTTCATCCGCATCTCGCTCGGCGGCGTGCGCGACGAGGCGGAGATCCGCGGCCACCGGCGCACCTATATCGGCTCGATGCCCGGCAAGATCATTCAGTCGATGAAGAAGGCCAAGACGATCAACCCGCTGATCCTCTTGGATGAGATCGACAAGATGGGCCAGGACTTCCGCGGCGATCCGGCCTCGGCGATGCTCGAGGTTCTGGATCCCGAGCAGAACTCCACCTTCATGGACCACTACCTCGAGGTCGAATACGACCTTTCGAACGTGCTGTTCCTCACCACGGCCAACACCTACAACATGCCGCGGCCGCTTCTGGACCGGATGGAGATCATCTCGATCAGCGGCTACACCGAGGATGAGAAGCTGGAGATCGCCAAGCGGCATCTGCTGCCCAAGGTGCTGAAGGCGCACGGGCTGAAGGAGAAGGAGTTCTCCATCGGCGACGAGGCGCTGACCCACATCGTGCGCCGCTACACCCGCGAGGCGGGGGTGCGGAACCTGGAGCGGGAGCTGGCCAAGACCGCGCGCAAGGCCATCACGGAGATCGTGAAGGACGGCGCGACGACGGTCGAGGTGACGGTTGAGAAGCTGGAAGGCTATCTCGGCGCGCCGCGCTTCAAGTTCGGCCTGGCCGAGGACGCGGATCAGGTGGGCGTGACGACGGGCCTCGCGTGGACCGAGGTCGGCGGCGATCTGCTGTCGATCGAGGCGTTGAAGCTGCCGGGCAAGGGCCGCATGAAGACCACCGGCAAGCTCGGCGACGTGATGAAGGAGTCGATCGAGGCGGCGAGCTCTTACGTCCGCTCCCGCTCCATCGGGATCGGCGTGACGCCGCCGACCTTCGAGAAGATCGACATCCACGTCCACGTGCCCGAGGGCGCGACGCCCAAGGACGGGCCGAGCGCGGGCATCGCCATGGTGACGTCCATCGTCTCGGTGCTGACCGACATCCCGGTGCGGCGCGACGTCGCGATGACCGGCGAGGTCACGCTGCGCGGCAACGTGCTGGCCATCGGCGGCCTGAAGGAGAAGCTGCTGGCGGCCCTGCGCGGCGGGGTGAACACGGTGCTGATCCCCAAGGAAAACGTGAAGGACCTGCCGGAGATCCCCGACAACGTGAAGGACGGGTTGGACATCATCCCGGTCGACAGCGTGACCGAGGTCATCAAGGCGGCCCTGGCGGCGGAGCCCGAGGCCATCGAGTGGACCGATGAGGACGCCGCGGCGGCGGCCGCCTCGGTCGGCGAAACCGGCGGGGCGGAGATCCGCGCGCACTGACGTTCGCCCTTCGGGACGATGCGACGGACAGGAGCCGCCGGCGATGCGCCGGCGGCTCCTTTGGATTTACCCAACCCTAACGCCGGTTCGGGCATTCCCCAGCGCAGAACGCCGAAGGGGAGAAGTCCATGGGCCGGCTGGGCCGCCTTGCCGATGAAGGGATGGATGTCGATGTTCTGCGCGAGAATTTCCGCATTCTCCGCGAAGCCATTCGGCACAGCCCGATCCATTTCGGCATTTATGACGCCCAAGGTCATCTGATTCACTGGAACGAGAGCTTTGCCGAGGCCTTTCCGAAGACCTTCGCCGAGCGGGCGGAGGACGCCGAGGCCGGACGGATCACGTATCGCGACCTGATGCGCGAGGCGGCCGGATCCGTCGTGCCGCCCGAGGAGCTGGAGGCCGAGGTCGAACGGCGCATAGAGGCGGGAAAGACGCTCACCCGCTCCGCCCATATGATCGTGCACCCGCAGAAGGGGCATATGCGCATCCTGCGCTACCGCATGCCCGGCGGCGAAGTCGGGGCCATCGGCGTCGACATGAACGAAATGGTCGCGGCGTCCGAGGCGCTGGACGAGGCGCGCGAGGCGGCCGAAGCGCATCGCCGCCGCATGCAGGAAGCGATGGACGCGCTGCCCTTCGTCATGGGGCTGCACGACAACGAGGGGCGGATCGTGATGATCAACCGCCTTTTCCGCGAACGCGCGCCCGTGTCGGAGGAGGTGATCGAGCCCGGCAGACCCTATGAGGATATGATCCGCGCCCTGGCGGAGCAGGGGTTCTACGGCACGGAACAGTCGGCCGAGGAGATCGTGGCGGAGCGGATGGACAAGCTCTTCACCGCCGGGCCGCCCTACGAGTCGGAAACCAGCAGCGGCGTTTTCGCCGCCTACGACACCCGCACCGAGGGCGGGGACATCATCTCGTGCCGCGTCGACATCACCGAGCTCAAGCGCGTGCAGAAACGGCTGGAGGAGCAGGCCAAGGCGCTGGCCGAGGCCAAGGAGGCGAGCGAGCGTCAGGCCATGCACGACGCGCTGACCGGCCTGCCGAACCGCCGGCACCTGGATATCGCGCTGGCCCGCGTGGCGGAGGAGGCGGCCGCCACCGAGGAACAGGTGGCGTTGCTGCACGTGGATCTGGACCGGTTCAAGCAGATCAACGACA
>JBCBYE010000655.1:0-2586 GCA_039816075.1 Pseudomonadota bacterium
CCATGGGGGGGGCAGTTCACGAAGTAATACTTGGGCCAAAAAACACAACGCCAGCATGGATTTATGAACGTGTTTTGCGAAAAAGTTTTTTTCTGGAGCAACAGAATGTAAAGGTTCGCAACTCCACAGCGTCTTATCGTTAGTTAAAACTCCTCCACCTGCACCACCCCCGGCGCCGCCTTCAGCGCCCCCGCCACCTGCGGCGTCAACGGAAACTCGCCCGGCAGGCGCATCTCCACCTCGCCGAACTCCGGCGCCATCAGCACCAGGTTCACCGGGCCGCCGGAGCGGACCGCGGCGCGGGTGGGGGCGGCCTCGGCGTAGGCGAGGCGGGCCTTGAGGCTTTCCATCGCCTCCGGATCGTTCACCCAGATGCGCAGGCCCTTGGCCGCGCCGCCCGCTACCGCCGCATCGATGGGCTGAACGGCGCGCAGCAGCAGCTTGACCTCGCCCTCCTCCGCCTCCGCCTCCACCGTCGCGACGACCAGGGCCCCAGGCTCCAGCACCGAGCGATACTGCTCCAGCGGCTCGGAGAAGCACGTGGCCTCGAACATGCCCGTGGGGTCCGAAAAGCCGACGAAGGCGAAGCGGGAGCCGCGCTGGCTCTTGCGCTCCTGCCGCGCGGTGACGACGCCGGCGACCTTGGCGAGCGCCCCGCCGCGGGCGGAGGCCTGGGCGTGCAGCTCTGCATAGGTGAGGACGCGCTGCCGCTCCAACGCGCCGCGGTAGTCGTCGAGCGGATGGCCGGTCAGGTAGAAGCCGACCGCCTCATGCTCCTGCTGCAGACGCTCGGCGGGCAGCCAGTCCTCGGGGTCCGGAAGCCGGGGCGGCGGCAGCTCCGCCGCATCGCCGAACAGGGAGTTCTGGGGCGAGGCGGCCTCGTCCAGGCAGGCGGCGGAATACGTCACCAGGGCGTCGAGCCCGGCGAGCACGCGCGCGCGGTTGCCGTCGAGCGCATCGAAGGCGCCGGCGCGGGCCAGCATCTCCAAGGGCCGCTTGCCGATGCGCTTGAGGTCGGCGCGGCGGGCAAGATCGAAAAGGGTTTCGAAGGGCTTTTCGCGCCCCTGCTCGTCCTTGCGGGCCTCCACCAGCAGGCGCATGGCCTCGACGCCGACGTTCTTGAGCGCGCCGAGGGCGTAGAGGATGCGGCCGGGATGGGGGTTGTCCTCGGTCGCCTCGCAGGGGTCGACGGCGAAGGTGGGCTGGGAGCGGTTGATGCAGGGGGGCGCGACCTCGATGCCGAGGCGCTTCACCTCGCGCAGGTAGACGGCGAGCTTGTCGGTCAGGTGCAGGTCGCAGTTCATCACCGCGGCCATGAATTCGACCGGGTGGTTCGCCTTGAGCCAGGCGGTGTGGTAGCTGACCAGCCCGTAGGCGGCGGCGTGGGACTTGTTGAAGCCGTAATTGGCGAACTTGTCCAAGAGGTCCCAGACCTCCTGCGCCTTGGCTTTTTCCACGCCGTTCTGGGCGGCGCCGTCGAGGAACTTGGGCTTTTCGGCGTCCATCGCCTCCTGGATCTTCTTGCCCATGGCGCGGCGCAGCATGTCGGCGCCGCCGAGGGAGTACCCGGCCATCTTCCGGGCGATCTCCATCACCTGTTCCTGGTAGACGATGATGCCTTGCGTTTCGTCGAGGATGGGGTCGATGAGGGGATGCAGCGTCTCGCGTTTCTCGCGGCCGTTCTTGACGTTGCAGTATTTCGGGATGTTCTCCATCGGGCCGGGGCGGTAGAGCGCGACCAGCGCGATGATGTCCTCGATGCAGGTGGGCTTGAGGCGGCGCAGGGCGTCGCGCATGCCGGAGCTTTCCACCTGGAACACCGCGACCGTGTCGGCGGCGGAGTAGAGGGCGTAGCTGGCGGGATCGTCGAGGGGGATGGCGGCGACGTCGATCTTCACGTCGCGCTGGGCCAGCAGGTCCACGGCGCCCTGGATCACCGTGAGGGTTTTCAGGCCTAGAAAATCGAACTTCACCAGCCCCGCCTGCTCCACCCATTTCATGTTGTACTGGGTGGCCGGCATGTCGGAGCGCGGATCCTGGTAGAGCGGGACCAGCTGATGCAGCGGCCGGTCGCCGATGACGACGCCGGCGGCATGGGTGGAGGCGTTGCGCAACAGCCCCTCCAGCTTGGCGGCATAGTCCAGCATCTCGCCCACGACGGGGTCGTTCCTGGCCTCTTCGGCGAGGCGCGGCTCGTCCTTGAGGGCCTTGGGGATGGAGACCGGCTTGACCCCCTCGATGGGGATCATCTTGGACAGGCGATCGGTCTGGAAGAACGGCATCTGCAGCACGCGGCCCACGTCGCGCACGGCCGCCTTGGACAGCAGCGCGCCGAAGGTGATGATCTGGGCGACGCGGTCGCGGCCGTACCTGGGGGCGCTGGCGTGGGCGGGGCCGCTGGTGGCGTCGACGTCTTTGCTGTCGGACTCGGAGTGCCTGGCTGTCGCGGGCGTGCTGCTGGGCGGGGCCGTGCTGTTCCGGGGGATTGCCACGTACCTACCCCCGTTCTTCATCATGGCCCTGCTGTGGCCCGATGATGCGGACCCCTGGTCGCCGCAGGCGTGGATGGCGTCGCTGCGCACCCGG
>JBCBYE010000278.1:0-6055 GCA_039816075.1 Pseudomonadota bacterium
CCAGCGCCTCGCCCGCGCCCAGCCGCGCCTCCAGCGCCGGCAGCGCCGCGAGGGCGGCGGCGTTGGGCCGTCCGCCGGCCTCCGGCAGCGCGGCGGCCGGCGCGGCGAGCAGATCGAGCGCGTCCAGCACCTCCGCCGGCGGTTTCGCCTCGCACGGGTCGAAGCGCCATTCCACCAGGCCGCGCCCCATGGGTTCGGCGAAGATCACGCGCGGCTCGCCGCCCAGGCGCAGGCGATCCTCGCGCGCCGCGCGGCCGCCGCCGGCGGTGCGCAGCAGGCGGTAGACGCGCCCGGCATCCTCGCCCTGCGGATCCTCGGCCGCATCCTCGATGAAGCCGCCGGGGGCGAGCGCGGGCGCCATGCACGCGAGCGCGGCGTTCAGCTGCACGATGCGGCCGTCGGCGTCGGTCAGGGCGCGCGGCAGGGGATCGTCGCCGCGCAACGCCAGAAAGGCCCTGCCCTGTCGCCGCCGTCCGGCGACGCGCCGGAACGGCCCCCCGCCGATCAGCCCGCCCGCGGCGAGCCCGCCGACCAGGGCGCCGAGCGCGAGCGCGCCCGACAGGGTCGCCAGAGCGCCGTCGAGCCGCGCCGCGCCGAGCAATCCGCACAGGAAGATCAGCGCCAGCGCCGTGACGCGCGCGAGCCTGCCGCGGCCCCCGCCGCCGCCGCCATCGCCCGAAGACCGACCGCCGGACGACGCGCCGCGGCCGCCCCTGGCGGGCGCGTCGGCCAGGCTGTTCCGCGCCAGGCCGGTCATGATGTCGGATGTGGCCAAGCCGCGCCGCCTCCAAACCTTTTCGCGGTCGACGCGCCCTTTGCAACGCAACGCAGCCGCGGTCGACGCCTTCACCTTGCGCGACAAACTCCTTCGAAACGGTAAACCAAGGACTCGGTTCTATCTAGAGTTGCGTCGAAACCTCTTCATGTAGAAACCATCGGCCCCGTCCAACGGAGTCAGACGACGCTCCGAACCAGGCTCGAACGCGTCTTGCGCGGCGAAGGCGTCGGCCTGATCGGCGTTCTCCGCGTCGAGCAGGGAGCACGTGGCGTAGATCAGCCGCCCCCCCGGCGCCACGTGGCGGGCGGCGGCGTGCAGCGCCTCGGCCTGGGCGTGGCGCAGGCGGGCCAGGCGCGCCGGAGCGAGGCTCCATTTGCCGTCCGGATTGCGCCGCCACGCGCCCGAGCCGGAGCAGGGCGCATCCACGAAGACCAGATCGTAGCGCGCCCCGACCGGCGGCGCGCCGGGCAGCACGTCGATGCGGGCGCCGGCGCGCAGGGCCCGGGCCGGCAGGTCGCGCATGCGGCGCGGCGCGGCGTCATGGGCGGTCACGCGCGCGCCCTGGGCGGCGAGCGCGAGGGCCTTGCCGCCGCCGCCGGCGCACCAGTCCAGCGCCCGCTCCCCCGCCTGCGCTTCGGCGAAGGCCGCGGCGGCCTGGGAGGCGGCGTCCTGAACCTCCACCCAGCCGTCGAGATAGGCGCCGGCGGCGCGCAGGCGCCGGGCCCCGGCGAGAATGCGCAGGCAATCGGGCGAAAGGGGGCCGGGCGCGGTCTCAACGCCCTCTTCTTCCAGGCGGGCGCGCGCCGCCTGCACGGTCGTGCGGGCGACGTTGACGCGCAGATCCACCTCCGCGCGTCGGGTCAGCGCCAGGGCGACGGGCGCGGCGGCCTCGCCCAGCGAGGCGCGCCAATCGGTCAGCAGATCGTCCGGCAGGTCGAGGCGCACGCCCTCGGGCGCCTCCGCCAGGGCCTCGGCGCGGCCGGAGAGCCAGGCGCGCTCCTGCGCCGTGGGGGGCGGGGGCGCGTGGCCCTGCCCGTCGAAGGTCTGCAGCGCGTCGGCCTCCTGCGCCAAGGCCAGGATCCGCGCCCGCGCGCCGTCCTCGCGCCCCCAGCCGAGGGAGCGCCAGCGGCGCAGGGCGTCGT
Source organism: Pseudomonadota bacterium (assembly GCA_039816075.1). Taxonomy (GTDB): domain Bacteria; phylum Pseudomonadota; class Alphaproteobacteria; order Rhodobacterales; family Rhodobacteraceae; genus Albimonas. The sequence continues at coordinate 1,921 of JBCBYE010000278.1, forward strand.
AGACATGGTCGGCCACCGCCGCGCGGTCCTTGGAGCCGGCGAAGCGGCTGGCGCGGCCCCAGGCGGCGAGCGCGCGGTCGATGCTCTCGCCCGGGGTCCAGGCGTCGAGCAGCTGCGCCGCCGCGGCATAGCGGGCGCCGGGCGTCATGCGCTGGCCCTTCGGGGGGCGTCGGGTCTAGCGTGGAGATCCCGAACCGGACCGGAGCCGCCGCCATGCCTCGCGCCCTTGCGCCCCTCTGCTGTCTTCTGGCGCTGGCCGCGCCCCTGCCCGCCGCCGCTCAGACGGCCGGTCAGGCCCCGGCGCAGCCCGAACGCGGCGGGGTCCGCGCCGCGCAGGCCGCGTCCGCCGAGGCGCGGCGCTTCATGGCCGTCGCCGCGCATCCGCTCGCCTCCGACGCGGGGCGAGACGTGCTCGAACGGGGCGGCAGCGCGGCCGATGCGGCGGTGGCGATGCAGGCCATGCTGGGACTGGTGGAGCCGCAGAGCTCCGGCCTCGGCGGCGGCCTCTTCGCGCTGCACTGGGACGCGTCGGAGGGGCGGATGATGAGCGTCGATGGGCGCGAGGCCGCCCCCGCCGCGGCCACGCCAGACTACTGGCTGACGGCGGAGGGCGATCCCAAGGGCTTCTGGGACGCCGCCATCGGCGGCCGCAGCGTCGGCGTGCCGGGAACCGTCGCGGCGCTGGAGCGGCTGCATCGCAGCCATGGCCGCCTGCCCTGGGCCGAGCTCTTCGAGGCCGCGATCGCGACGGCCGAGGCGGGGTTCGAGGTCTCCCCCCGCATGGCCGCCTCCATCGCCCGGGCGCAGGACCGCGGCCTGGCCCGTTTCGCCGAGGCCCGCGCCTACTTCTTTGACGAGGCCGGCGCGCCGCTGGCCGCCGGGACCGTGCTGCGCAATCCCGCCTACGCGGCGACCCTGCGCCGGATCGCCCGGGACGGCGCCGCGGCGCTGCAGGAGGGGGAGATCGCCGAGGCGATCCTGGCCGCGATCCGCGCCGCGCCGGACAACCCCGGCGAGCTGACCGCGGAGGACTTGTCGCGCTACGCCGCCAAGGCGCGTCTGCCGGTCTGCGTCGATTATCGCGAGTGGCAGGTCTGCGGCATGGGTCCGCCCTCGTCCGGCGGGCTGACGGTCGGGCAGATCCTGGGTCTGCTGGAGCCCTTCGATCTGGCGGCGCTCGGCGATGGGCCGGAGGCCTGGCACCTCTTCGCCGAAGCCTCGCGCCTGGCCTATGCGGACCGCGCGCTCTACATGGCGGACGTCGACTATTTTCCCATGCCGATGAGCGGCTTGCTGGATCAAGCTTACCTTGCGTCCCGGTCCGCGCTGATCGATCCGCAGCGGTCCATGGGCCGGGCGGATCCGGGCGAGCCGCCGCAGGACGACGCCCGGAGGCGGGCGCCGGACCTGAGCCATCCCAAGCCGGGCACGACCCATTTCGTGGCGGTGGACGACCGGGGCGACATGATCTCCATCACCTCGAGCATCGAGACGGGCTTCGGCTCCCGCCTCATGGCGGGGGGGTTCCTGCTCAACAACCAGTTGACGGATTTCAGCTTTCGCCCCACCGACGAGGGCCGGCCCATCGCCAATCGGGTGGAGGGGGGCAAGCGGCCGCGCTCCTCCATGGCGCCGACGATCGTGCTGCGCGACGGGGCGCCGGTGCTGCTGATCGGCTCGCCGGGGGGCAGCCGGATCATCGCCTACGTGGCGGCCAACCTGGTGCGCATCCTCGATTTCGGCATGGACCCGGCCGAGGCGCTGGTGCGCGGGCATGTGGTGAATCGCAATGGAGTCACGGACTTGGAGGCTGGAACTGAAGCGGAATCTCTGGCCCCGGCGCTCGAAGCGCTGGGCCATGAGATCCGCATACGCGATCTCAACTCCGGCCTGCATGTCATTGCCATCGAAGGCGAAACCCTGCGCGGCGCCGCGGATCCGCGGCGCGAGGGGGTTCCGCGGGGCGAGTGAGCGCCTCACCCGTAGCAGGCGCTCAGAAACGCCGCTTCGCGGGCTTTGAAGTCGCGGGCGATCCGCAGCTGCGGGAACATGTCGAAGGCATGGATGCCGCCGGGATAGACCGCAAGCTCCGCCCCGGCGCCGGCCGCGGCCCAGAGCGAGGCGAGGATCACGGTGTCGTCCACCAGCGGATCGGCCGTTCCGATCTGAAACAGCGCCTTCGGCAGACCCGACAGGTCCGCCAGCACCGGCGAGTTGAGCGGATCCTCCTGCATCGCCTTGTCGGGCGTGGCGTTGGCGTTGAAGAACGCGATGGTGGGGGTGGAGAGCACCAGCTGCCGGTCGCCCCAGCGCCGCACGGCCCCCGCGCCGCGCAGATCGAAGACGCCGTAGTTCAGCGCCGCGCCCTGCACGGCGCCGCCCAGACCCGCCTCGCGCAAGCGCAGCAGGGTCGCGACGGACAGATGCGCGCCGGCGCTTTCGCCGCCGATGGTATGGGGCAGATCGCCGAAGGGCTTTTCGTCCAGCGCCCAGCGGGCGGCGGCGAAGCAGTCCTCGGGGCCGGCGGGGAAGGGATGCTCGGGCGCCAGGCGGTACTCGATGGAGATGACGGCGCAGCCGGCGGCGGCGGCGCGCTCCTGGTTCTGCCGATCGTAATGGGACGGGCGGCCGAGGGTGAAGCCGCCGCCATGGATGTGCAGGTGCACGCCCTTGGGGGCGCCGGACGGCTCGGTGATCCGCACGCGGCCCGTGCCGACGGGGATCTCGCGCCAGGCCGACCCCTCCAGCGGCCCGCCGGGCGGGAAGATGCCGCGGCCCTCGTCGCGGGCCTTGCGGTTCACCTCCGGCGGCACGGTGTGCGTGGGGGGCAGATCGGCCAGCTTCGCCTCCAGCTCGGCATTGAAGGCGGCGGTCTCCTCGCTCACGGCGTCGGGGCGGAACGGGGCGGGGTCGATGGTCAGCATGGCGGCCTCCCTGGCGGCGTGCGGCGGCGTTTGGCGGCGTTTGGCGGCACGCTAGCCGCGGCGAGGCCCGAGGGCCAGCGGCGGCGCCCTTGACCTGCGCCCGCCCGCCCCATCTTGCCCGCGTGGGATCAGCGAGGGGCCGGGGCCGACGGGAAAGGCGGCCATGGCCACGCTCAGAATCGGCGGATCGGGCGCCGACCTCGTCGCGCTGTCGGCCGCCTTCGCGCGGCAGGCAGGTTCGGGCGAGCTGCGCTTCGACCCCGAAGGTCCTGTCTATGAATGGAATTCCGACGCTGGGGAGACCTGGCGGGCCGAAGGCGGAGCGCTGCGCATCGAGGGCGGCGGCCCGGTGGGCCCGACGGAGCGTCTGTCGCTGTTGACCGGCGATCTGGTCCTGGACGGAGAGGGCGACCCGCTGGGCGACCTGGCCGTGCTCGCCGCGCAGGAGGCGGGGCCGGCCGATCCTTTCGCTGCCGGCCTGACCGGGGCCGACCGGCTGCTGGTGCAGGCCACCGAGGACGTGCGCCTTTTCGGCGATGCGTTCGAGGGGCAGGACCGGGCCGAGGGCGGCGACGACCTTTACCGCGACGACCGCGCCCCCGGCGCCCGGCGCGTGTCCGGCGATTTCTGGAGCGTCTCGGCCCTCGCGCTGACCGCCGAGGGCGGCGACGACCGGTTCCAGGCCCTTGGGACCGAGGCGCTGACCCTGTGGGGCGATGCCGCGCTGCTGCCGGACCGGGCGGCGAATGGCGGCACGCTGATCGGCGGGGCGGACCGGCTGGACGCCAGCGGCGCCCGCGCGACGTTCCGCGAGGAGACGCGCGCGCTGATCGGCGATGCGGGCATGGCCGGGCGCAACTGGCGGGTGGACGGCGGCGACGACGTGATCCTGGGCCCGCCCGGCCCCGCCGCGCTGATCGGCGACGTGACCGCGGTGCGCCCGGGCGCGCGCGTGGTGGCCGGCGCGGACACGGTGCAGGGCGGCGACGGCGACGATGCGATCTACGGCGATGTGGTGCGGCTGGAGGCCGGCGCGCGGCTGAGCCCCGGCGGCGACGTCCTGCGCGGCGGCCGCGGCGACGACGCGATCTGGGGCGACGTGGAGCAGGCCTTGGGCCGGGTGGAGGCGCCGCAGCGCGCCGCGGATCGGCTATGGGGCGGCGACGGGCGCGACATGATCCGCGCCGGCTGGGGCGACGATCGCGCCTGGG
>JBCBYE010000046.1:0-12966 GCA_039816075.1 Pseudomonadota bacterium
CGCCCAGGTCGTGGTTCCCCAGGCCCTGCTCGCCGTGGCAGGCGGCGCAGTTCTCCTCGTAGACCACGGCGCCGATGTTGGCCTTGTCCCAGTCGACGTTCTCCGGCTCTCCGGTGTGGGAGAGGGACCAGACGAACTCCACGACGCCGTCGATCTCCTCGTCGGTCAGCAGATCGTCCGCGCCGTAGGCCGGCATTTCAGAGTAGCGGGTGTCGTAGTCCGCGTCCCACCGGATGCCATGCGCCACGGTCTGGTAGATCTCGTGCATCTGACCGCCCCACAGCCAGGCGTCGTCGTTGAGGTTGGGATAGCCCGCGGCCATCGCCCCCGCCGCGCCCGCGCCGTGGCATTGCGAGCAGTTGTTGCGGAAGATCGCGGCCCCGCCGGCGACGGCGAACTGCATCAGCTCGGGGTCGGCGGCGACCTCTTCGATCTCCAGCGCCGCGATGCGGTCGACATAGGCGCTTTGGCTTTCGGCATGGTCGGCGATGTCCTCCATCACCTGCACGCGGCTGGAATAGCCCAGCACGCCGCTGGTGGCGCTGCTGACCATGGGCCAGGCGGGATAGAGGATCACGTAGAGGAACGACCACGCGATGGTCAGGTAGAAGGTCCACAGCCACCATTTGGGCAGGGGATTGTTGAGCTCCTTCACCCCGTCCCATTCGTGGCCCGTGGTTTCGATGCCGGAGAGGGCGTCGACGTCCTTGTCTTCCGCCATGGCTCAGGCCTCCTTGTCGAGGCGCGCGGGATCGTCGTCGCGCAGCGGGATGTCGGCGATGTCGTCATGGGTGCGGCGGCTGCCCGGGCGCAGCGTGAACAGCACCACGCCGATGAAGAAGGCGACCATGACCAGCAGGAACCAGCTGTCGGCGAACTCGCGCAGAAGGGTGTAGGTATCGGTTTCCATCTCGCGTCCTCCGTCAGCGGCTGGTTTCGACTTCGTAGGTCGAAAAATCGGCCATCGTGCCCAGGACCTGCATGTAGGCGATGATCGCGTCGAGCTCGGTGATCTCCTCGCGCCCGTCGAAATTGCGGATGTTCGCCTTGGGATAGCGCTCCGCCACCCGCTCGGCCCCGTCGCTGTCGGGGTCGAGCTGCGCGACCAGATCCGCCTTGGCGTCGCGGATCATCTCCTCGTCGTAGGGCACGCCGACGACCGCATTGGCGCTGAGGTGATCGGCGATGAAGTCGAAGTCGAGCGCCGTTTCGATCAGATGCGGATAGGCGGGCATGATGCTTTCAGGCACCAGGTCGCGCGGGTTCCACATGTGATCCACGTGCCACTGGTCCGAATAGCGGCCGCCGACGCGGGCCAGGTCCGGCCCGGTGCGCTTGGAGCCCCACTGGAACGGATGGTCGTAGATCGATTCCGCCGCCAGGGAGAAGTGGCCGTAGCGCTCCACCTCGTCGCGCATCGGACGGATCATCTGGGAATGGCAGTTGTAGCACCCCTCCCGGATGTAGATGTCCCGGCCCTTCAGCTCCAGCGGGCTGTACGGCCGCACGCCTTCCACCTTTTCGATCGTGTTCTGCAGGTAGAAGAGGGGCGCGATCTCCACCAGCCCGCCGATGGAGACCACCACGAGGGTGGAGACCATCAGCAGGGTGGCGTTGCGCTCCATCACGCCATGCTTGTCGAGAATGCTCATGACGCAGCCTCCCTCACTCGGCGGCGACCGGGGCGGCGGGCGCGCTCTCGCGCTCTCCGACCCTGATCGTCATCCAGATGTTCCAGAGCATGATCACGCCGCCGAGCAGGTAGAGCACGCCGCCCAGGCCCCGGATCACGTAGTAGGGGTGAAGCACCGCCACGGTGTCGGCGAAGCTGTTCACCAGAAAGCCCTGGTCGTCGTACTCGCGCCACATCAGGCCCTGGGTGATCCCGGCCACCCACATCGACGCCGCGTAGAGCACGATGCCGATGGTCGCGAGCCAGAAGTGCCAGTTCACCGCGGCGTAGCTGTAGAGCCCCGCGCGATGCCACAGCTTGGGCACCAGGAAGTAGATGGCCCCGAAGGTGATCATCCCGACCCAGCCCAGCGCGCCGGAATGCACGTGGCCGATGGTCCAGTCGGTGTAGTGGCTGAGCGAGTTGACGGCCTTGATGGACATCATCGGGCCTTCGAACGTGCTCATGCCGTAAAAGCCGATGGCGATCACCAGCATTCGCAGCACCGGGTCCGTGCGCAGCTTGTCCCACGCGCCCGAGCAGGTCATCAGCCCGTTGATCATGCCGCCCCAGCTGGGCATCCACAGCATGATCGAGAACACCATGCCCAGCGTCTGCGCCCAGTCGGGCAGCGCGGTGTAGTGCAGATGGTGCGGTCCGGCCCAGATGTAGAGGAAGATCAGCGCCCAGAAGTGGATGATGCTGAGCTTGTAGCTGAACACCGGCCGCTCGGCCTGCTTGGGCACGAAGTAGTACATCATGCCGAGGAAGCCGGCAGTCAGAAAGAAGCCGACCGCGTTATGTCCGTACCACCACTGGGTCAGCGCGTCCTGCACGCCCGAGAAGGCCGAATAGCTGACCGAGCCGAAGATCGACACGGGCATCGCCAGGTTGTTGACGATGTGCAGCAAGGCGATGGTGACGATGAAGGCCAGGTAGAACCAGTTCGCCACGTAGATATGGGGTTCTTTGCGCTTGAAGATCGTGCCGAGGAACACCGCCAGATAGGCGACCCAGACCACCGTCAGCCAGATGTCCACATACCAGCTCGGCTCGGCGTACTCCTTGCCCTGGGTGGATCCCAGCACATAACCGGTCGCCGCCATCACGATGACCAGCTGGTATCCCCAGAACACGAACCAGGCGAGGTTGCCGCCCCAAAGCCGCGCCGCGCAGGTGCGTTGGACCACGTAGAAGCTCGTGGAGATCAGCGCGTTGCCCCCGAAGGCGAAGATCACGGCGGAGGTGTGCAGCGGCCGCAGGCGCCCGAAGGTGGTCCAGGGCAGATCCAGGTTCAGCCACGGAAAGGCCAGCTGGAACGCGATGACCACGCCGACCAGAAAGCCGACCACGCCCCAGACCGCCGTGGCGATCACGCCGTAGCGGATCACCTCGTCGAAATAGGCTTCGCGTCCTTCGGGCGTCTTGAGCGTCAGATACTGCTCGCCGGTCCCGCGCAGCACCCAGATGAACATGCTGGACGACACCAGCAGTATGATCAGCGCATGCAGCTGATACGCGGCGTCGCGCGCGAAGCTGGCGGCCACGATCGAGCAGAGCGCGATCACGGCCAGCACCGTCAGTTTGAAGAACGAGGCCATGGCCCTCCCCCTGCCGTTGGTTCGGCGGAATCGTCGGGGGCGTCATGAACGTCGCCCCGGCTGCCCACTTGATCGGGCGCGGCGGGGGGCGCCGCCTTGATCCACGTCAACGTGAAACGATTGTCGCATGGGAGGAGTTGCCGCAGCGCGGCAAACCTTTGACGCTATTGCAGAAGGCGGACAGGCCGGAGGGCCGCCTCAGGCCTTGCGCAGCGGGTTTCAGGTTGGAGCGGTCCAGGGCGCGGCCCGGCCGATAGCGAGGGCTTGGCGGGGCGAGGCGGGCCGGCGATCAGATCGCTTCGCCGTCCTCGCCGGACGCGTCGATCAGCGCCTGCCAGTTCGGCACGCTGAGGCGCCGCGCATCCGACAGCCGGATCACGCCCGCCTTCTTCAGCGCGCCGATCTGGCGGCTGACCGTTTCGATCGTCAGGCCCAGGAAATCGGCCATGTCCTCGCGCGTCAGCGGCAGCTCGATCATGAGACCGTCGCGCGGGGCCTGCCGCAGGCGACGCGCCGTGCGGCGGCCGGCCAGCACGAAGAACGTGGCCAGCTTCTCCTGCGCCGTCTTGCGGCCGAGCAGGACCATCCAGTCGCGTGCCGAGTCGAGCTCGTCGAGCGTCATCTCCAGCAGCCGCGCCTCCATGGACGGCATCTTGCGAATGAAGGTCTCGAAGCGACTACGCTGAAAAGCGCAGATCCGCACGTCGGTGATCGACACCACGTCGAAGGGCGCCTCGTAGCTGAACGGCCTGCCGATGAAGTCGCCGGGATAGAGCAGGCCGACCATCTGCCGCCGCCCATCCGCCAGCAGGCGCGAAATGCCCGCGACGCCCTCCACCATCGAGCCCAGGAACTCCGTCTGCTCGCCCATCAGCACGATGGACGCGCCGGGGCCGTAGTTGCGGTAGCTTTTAGCGGTGGTGAGGGTTTCGAGTTCGCCCGTGCCGCAGCCGCTGCAGATGGCGTCTTCGCGGATGGCGCAGTCGAGGCAGTGCTGCCGATCGAGGTTGATCGGGCCGTCCACGGCATCGGCGATGGGAGTCGCTTTCAACATGCAACAATCATCATGCAAGACCGATTTCCGGTCAAGATTGACTAAGGTATAGCAACGGACCGAATTTTCGTGCGGGCGTGAAACTCCCGCCGCCACTTGGCGCGCCGCGCGGTCACGATATGTTAGACGTGCAATCGGCGTCCATCTCGCGTTATGAGTTGCGCGGGATGATGCAGGAGCGGTCGACGCGCGGCTTGGGGAAGCGGCGCGCATGTCGGCCGTTCGAAGCTGGAAGAGGTGACGACCGTGGATGACTACCCGGCAGACCGGCGCGGCGTGGACGACGCCAAGGCGCTGCCCGCCTCGCTGCAGCGCGCCGCGCCGGGCCCGGCGCCCGGCATGCCGGCGGAGGACGGGTTCGACCTTCGCGCGCTGATCAACTCCATCTGGCGGCAGAAGCTGACCATCGCCGCCTTCGGCTTCGGCTTCGCGTTTCTCGCGGTGGTCGGCGTCTACATGGTCACGCCGCGCTACACGGCCAGTTCGGTGGTCATGCTCGACGTGGCCGAGCAGCAGATCATCGACCTGGAAAGCGTCGCGAGCAGCCTGTCCACGGATTACTTCACAATCATCGCCCAGGCCGAGGTGCTGAAATCGCGAAAGCTCGCCGGCCGCGTCGTGGACTCCCTGGAACTGACCACGCATCCGGAGTTCAATCCCGACCTGATCGAGCCGGAAGAGCCGCCCCTGCCCGTGGCCATGATTCTGCAGGGCGTGGACCTGATCAAATCGACCGTGCGCGGCGCGGTCAGCGAGGCCGAGGCGCCGTCGTCGGACCGGCTCGATCCCACCTACTGGGACCGCGAGGCGGCCATCGACCGGCTGCTGGACCGGCTGAACGTCCAGTCCGTTCGCGACACCTACGTCTACAGCATCACGATAGAGACCGAGGACGCGTTCCTGTCGGCGGACATCGCCAACAAGTACGCGGAGATGTACATCCTCGATCAGCTCGAAACCAAGTTCGAGCAGACCGAGCAGGCGACCGAGTGGTTGAGCCAGCGCGTGGCTGAACTGCGGATCGATCTGGAAGCGTCCGAAGCGGCGGTGGAGTCGTACAACTCCGCCACGACGCTCATCTCCGAAGAAGTGCTGGCCGGCATGAGCGTCCAGCTCAAGGAAATGCGGGAGCGTCGCGAGTCCCTGAGCGCCAGCGCAGTGAGCGGCGCGGCGTCCCTGGCCCAGCTGCGCGAGCGCGTGGCGGAGCGGGACTACGCCGGCGCGGCGGAGCTGCTGGCCCTCCCGCGTCTCGCCGGCATCGCGTCGGAGATCGAAGAGCTGAGCGAGGCGGGCGGCGACGCGCGGCGACTGGCCGAGCAGTCGGCGCGCTTCGACATCCTGGCGGAGCGCGCGGTCGCCCAGAAAGAGGCGGAGCTGGCGCGCAACATCTCCCAGTCCACGGCCATCGAGGATTCCATCGTCCAGCTCGAAGTTCAGCTGGAAAGCCAGAGCCAGGACCTGGTCGAGCTGCGTCAGCTGCAGCGCGAGGCCGAAGCGAACCGCCGCATCTACGAACAGTTCCTGCGCCGCCTCAACGAAACCACCGTGCAGGAAGGCGTGCAGCAGGCCGACGCGCGGCTGCTGTCGCCGGCGGTAATCGAGTTCAGCCCGAGCTTTCCCAATAAGACGTTGACCGTGCTGCTGGCCGGCTTCTTCGGCGGGGTGGTCGGCATCGCGGTCGTCGTGGCGTTGGAGCAGATGAACCACTCCTACCGCACGTCGGAGGAGCTGGAGAAAGCCACCGGTCTTTCGGTGCTCGGCTCGATCCCGGCGGCGCCGGTGCGCACACGCCGCAGCCTGCTGAGCTACGCCAACGAACGCTCCTCCTCCGCGCTGATGGAGGCGATCCGAAATCTGCGCACGGGCGTGCTTCTGGCCAATGTCGACAAGCCGCCGCAGGTGGTGATGCTGACCTCGTCCTTGCCCAAGGAGGGCAAGACGACCTGTTCGCTGCTCCTGTCGCAGAACGCGGCCGCGCTGGGCAAGAAGGTGCTGCTGATCGAGTGCGATCTGCGCCGCCGAACCTTCCGCACCTATTTTGACGCCAAGGACCGCACCGGCCTGATGACCATCCTGACGGGGGCCAAGACCTTCGACGAGGTGGTGCACCACGACGAGGCCAGCGGCATGGACGTGGTCCTGGGCGAGGAGAGCAAGGCGAACGCCGCCGACGTCTTCTCCTCCCGCCGCTTCGCGGAATTCATCGAAGAGTGCCGGTCGCGCTACGATTTCGTGGTGATCGACACGCCGCCGGTGCTGGCCGTGCCCGATGCGCGCGTGATCGCGCCGCTGGCGGATGCGGTGCTCTACTGCGTGCGCTGGAACACGACGCACCGCGATCTGGTGCGCAACGGCCTGGCCGCCTTCGCGCAGATCAAGGTGCGGGTGACCGGCCTGGCGCTGACGCAGATCAACACGCGCAAGATGGCGAGCTACGGCTATGGCGGCTACAGCTACTACTATTACAAGACGTCCAGCCGCTACTACCTGAACTGATCCTGTGGACCGGAACCCGAAACGCGCGCTCGGCCGAGGCCCGGCGCGCGTTTTCGGTCCGGGTCGACAGGGCCCCGTCGGCGGCCCGACCGTCGCTAGCCGGCCAGGACCGTCAGAAGTCGGTGGCGATGCCCTTGCGCTCCCAATCGCCGAAGCGCGTGGGCTCCGGCCCATCGCGGCCGCCCAGCTCCTTGGGCGCCGGCGTCGCGGTCGCCGCCTCGGCCTCCCGCTCGGCCCGGCGCGCCGCGGCCTCGGCCAGCGCCCGTTCGGCCGCGGCCCTGACCCGCGCCTCTTTAAGGTCGTCTTCGCCCGCCATATCTACCTCCGCGACCCAAGGCGCGCCTGGCGGAACCGGTCGACGGCCCCGCAGCGCGCCCTGCAGCACATAGGCCGGCACGGGCCCGCGCGCCAATCGGGCGCCGGGCCGCAGGCCGGCGCCGACACGGACCGATCGAGATGAACCACGCCAAGACCGTCATGCTCCTGGCCGGGCTCACCGGCCTGTTCATGGTCGCCGGCTTCGCGCTCGGCGGCGAAGCCGGCGCGCTGATCGCCCTCGCCATCGCGGCGGCGATGAACCTCTGGGCCTTCTGGGGCTCGGACAAGGCGGTGCTGTCGCGTTACCGCGCGCAGCCCGTCACCGCCGCCTCGGCCCCCGACCTGCATGCCATGACGGCGGAGCTGGCGCGCCGCGCGGACCTGCCGATGCCCGCGCTCTACATCATCGAAGAGGCGCAGCCGAACGCCTTCGCCACCGGCCGCTCGCCCGATAACGCCGCGGTCGCGGTGACCACCGGGCTCATGCGCGCCCTGCCGCGGGACGAGCTGGCCGGCGTGATCGCGCACGAGCTGGCGCACATCAAGAACCGCGACACGCTGTCGATGACCGTGGCGGCGACGCTTGGCGGCGCCATCGGCTTTCTGGCGCAGTTCGGCCTGTTCTTCGGCGGCGGACGGGACCGCGGCGCGCTCGGCGTCGTGGGCATGCTGGCGGCGGCGATCCTCGCGCCGATGGCGGCGATGCTGATCCAGATGCTGATCTCGCGCACGCGCGAATATGCGGCCGACAAGATGGCCGCGCAGATCACCGGGCAGCCCATGGCGCTCGCCTCGGCGCTGTCGCGCATCGCCGGCGGCGGCCGCGCGGTGGAAATGCACGCGGCGGAGCGGGACCCCTCGTCAGCCCACATGTTCATCATCAACCCGCTGGCGGGGCGGGGCGTGGACAGTCTGTTCTCCACCCACCCGGCGACCGAGAACCGCATCGCGGCCCTGCGCGCCATGGCAGGACAGCCTGCCGCGGCGCCCCGGTCGGCGACCCCGGCGCCGGCCCGGCCCGTGAAACGAACCCGCAGCCGCATCCCCCGCGCCGGCCGCGGCTTCAAAAGCCCTTGGTCGTGAGCCAGGACGCGGCGACGGCGGCGCCCGAGACCCGCGCGCCCCATGCGGATCGCCGCGAGGCCCTGCGACTGCTCTCCGCCGCGTTGGAGCGGGGCCGCGCGCTGAGCGAGGCCGCCGCGGAGGCGCCGGCGGATCTCTCACCCGCCGACCGTGCCCGGGCCTTGTCCCTCGCGGCGGAGACTCTGCGTCGCCTCGGCCAAGCCGACGCGGTCATTCGCCGCTTCGCCCGCCGCGCGCCGCCGCCGCCCGCGCGCGACGCGCTGAGGCTTGCGGCGACGGAGATCCATGGGCTGGGCGCCCCGGCCCATGCCGCCGCCGACGGCGCGGTGGCCGCGACCAAGGCGCGCCCGGGCGGCGACCGGGCCGCCGGCTTCGTCAACGCAGTGGCCCGCAAGCTGGCCGAGCCCGAGGGCGCCGCCGCCTGGGCCGCAGGGGATCCCGCCCGGATCAACGCGCCCGGCTGGCTCTGGGGCCGCCTCTCGTCCGCCTACGGCAAGGCGGCGGCGCATGCGATCTGCGCGGCGCATCTGACCCGCCCCCGCTTGGACATGTCGCTGGCGGACGCCGACGGAGCCTGGGCCGAGCGCCTGCTGCAGGCGTTTCCCGACGCGGCGGCGCGGCTGCCGACCGGCGGACTGCGGCTCGACCCCGCCGCGGTCGGCGCCGTCTCCGCCCTGCCGGGCTTCGAGGCGGGGGCCTGGTGGGTGCAGGACGCCGCCGCCGCCGTGCCCGCCCGCCTGCTGGCCCCGCCGCGGGGCGCCCGAACGCTCGATCTGTGCGCGGCGCCCGGCGGCAAGACGCTGCAGCTGGCCGCCGCGGGGGCGGAGGTCACGGCGCTCGACGTCTCGGCGGCGCGGCTGGACCGCCTGCGCGAGAACCTCGCGCGCACCGCTCTGAGCGCCGAGATCGTCTGCGCGGACGCCCTCGACTGGACGCCTGCCGCGCCGTTCGAAGCGATCCTGCTCGACGCGCCCTGCTCGGCCATCGGCACGGCGCGGCGCCACCCCGACGTGCTGCGGCGGCGGGATGCGCCGGACATTAAGGGCCTCTCCGCCCTGCAGGACGCGCTGCTCGACCGCGCCTGGACCTGGCTCGCCCCCGGCGGGCGGCTGGTCTACGCCACCTGCTCCCTTCTGCCGGAGGAAGGGGAGGCGCGCGTCCGCGCCTTTTTGGACCGACGTCCCGATGCGCAGGCGGCGCCGGCGGCGCCCGCCGATCTGGGCCTTCCCGACGCTGCGGCGGCGCAGGACCCGCCCGGATTGCGCCTGCGCCCCGATCTGTGGCCGGAGCGCGGCGGAATGGACGGGTTTTACGCCGCCCTGATCGTGAAGGACCCGTGACAGGCGCCGTGCTGCGCCCCTATATGGTGCGCCGCATCACCGCCCGGCGCGCGCCGGGCCCCGCAATGGTCGCGAGGGGCGAATGGCATCCGGCCTATCCCTGCTCGGCGGCGCGCCGCGGCGCCTGGCCTTTCGCCCTCCAGGCGATTGGATCGGCGACGCGGACGCCGCGCATGAGATGCTGTCCGGCCGCTTCCGCCTCGGCGGCGGCGTGGCGGAGGCGTCGCCGGAGGCCGGCCCCTGGCGCCTGACGCCGCCCGGGCCGGGCTTCGCCCGCGCGCTGCATCGCTTCGACTGGCTGGCGGACCTGGCGGCGGCGGATACCGAAGGCGCACGCGACGCCGCCCGGCGGTGGACCTTCGGCTGGATCGCCCAGGCCGAGGGACAGGCGGCGCGCATGCCCGCCCTGGCCTGGGAGGCGGAAACGACCGCGGTGCGCCTGCTGGCCTGGCTGGAACGCGCGGACCTGCTGATCGCGGCCGACCCGGCGCTGGAGCGGCAGCTGGCCGGCGCCGCCGACGCGCATCTGCGGCGCCTGAAGCGGGCGCAAGCCGCGCCGGGCCTGCCGACGCTGGCGGTGGCCTGCGCGGTTTTCGCCGGGACCCTGGCGCTCGAGTCCTCGACGCGCCGCCGCGAACAGGCGCTGTCGCAGCTGGAGGCGGCGGCGGACGAGGCCGTCGGCGCGGATGGCGGCCTGGCGTCGCGCAACCCCGAGGCGCTTTGCGAGTCGCTGATCCGCCTCGAAACCGCCGCGGCGCAGGCGGAGGCCGCGGGCCTGGCGCCCGGCCGCGCCTTCAGCGCCGCCCTTGCGCGCGCCGGCGCGGCGCTGCGCGTGCTGCGCCTGCGCGACGGCGGACTGGGCCGGTTTCATGGCGGGGGTCCGGGACGTTCCGGCCGGCTCGACCACGCGCTGAACAGGGCGCGGCCGGCCCAGGGACAGGGCCCCGGAGAGACGGCCATGGGCTTCGTCCGCCTCGCCGCCGGGCGCACGGCGATCCTGATCGACGCCGCGCCGCCGCCGGATGGGCCGTTGGCCCATGCGTCCACCCTCGCCTTCGAATTCACCGTGGGCCGACGGCGCCTGGTGGCCAATTGCGGGCCGGGCGACGGCTTCGGCGGCGACTGGGCGGCGGCCTGCCGGGCGACGGCGGCGCAGTCGACGCTGTCCCTGGCCGGCGTCTCCTCCTCCCGCGTGGCCGAAGGCGGGGACGGCGGCTTCTCCTCGCGCCCCGCGCAGGTGCAGGCCGAGACGGCCAAGGACCTGGACGGCGCCTGGTTCCTCGGCGGGCACGACGGCTACCTGGCGCAGCACGGTCTGCTGCACAGCCGACGCCTGTTCCTGTCGCCGGACGGCCGCGATTTCCGCGGCGAGGACGCGCTGGAGGCGCCCGGCGGCGCCGCGCCGACGCGCGCGTCGGACTTCGCCCTGCGGTTTCACCTGCCGCCCGACGTGGCGGACCTGGCGGAGGAGCTGCCGGATGGCGGCGTGCGCCTCGATCTGCCCGAAGGCGCCTGGGAGTTCGCGGCCCGCGGCGGCGAGGTGCGGCTGGACGAGAGCGTGCATCTGGACGCCGAACGCCGGGCGCCGGCGGCCGCGCGGCAGATCGTCGTCGCCGCGCGGCTTGCATCGGACGGCGCCCGCGTGGTTTGGGCCTTCACGCGCGCCGCATGACGGGCGCGCCCGGCGCCGCGGTCGCGGCGCGACGACGTCGAGGACCGCACGCCCCATGACCGATCCTGCCTCCGCCGCTCGCCTGATGCCCCGCCGCGCCCTGCTGTCCGTCTCCGACAAGACCGGGCTGACGCCGCTGGCCCAGGCGCTGCATGCGGCGGGCTGCGAGCTGGTCTCCACCGGCGGCACGGCCCGCGCCCTGCGCGAGGCGGGCCTTCCCGTGCGCGAGGTGGCGGAGCTGACCGGTTTCCCCGAGATGATGGATGGCCGCGTGAAGACGCTGCACCCGGCCGTGCATGGCGGGCTGCTGGCGCGCCGCGACGACGCGGACCACATGCGGGCGCTGGCGGATCAGGGCTTCGGCCCCATCGATCTGCTGTGCGTTAACCTCTACCCGTTCGAGGCGACCGTCGCCTCGGGCGCCGACATGGAAACCTGCATCGAGAACATCGACATCGGCGGTCCGGCCATGATCCGCGCCGCCGCCAAGAACGCCGACGGCGTCGTCGTGCTGACCGACCCCGCCGATTATGCGGAAGCGATGGCGGCGCTGGCCGAGGGCGGGGTGGCGGCGGCGCGGCGCCGGCGCCTATCGGCCGCCGCCTATGCCCGGACGGCCGCCTACGACGCCGCCGTCTCCGCCTGGATGGCCGAGCAGGCGGGCGAGGCCGCCCCCCGCCGCCGCGCCTTCGCCGGAGAGTTGGCGCAGACCCTGCGCTATGGCGAGAACCCGCACCAGTCCGCCGCCTTCTACCGCTCCGCCGCCGCGCGCCCCGGCGTCGCCTCCGCGGTCCAGCTTCAGGGCAAGGCGCTCAGCTGGAACAACATCAACGACACCGACGCCGCCTATGAATGCGCGGCGGAGTTCGACCCGGCCGAGGGACCCGCCCTCGTCATCGTCAAGCACGCCAACCCCTGCGGCGCGGCGCGGGGCGACAGCGTGGAGGAGGCGTGGGATCGCGCGCTCGCCTGCGACCCGGTATCCGCCTTCGGCGGCATCGTCGCGCTGAACCGGCCGCTGGACGCGGCGGCGGCGGAGCGCATCGCCTCGATCTTCACCGAGGTGGTGATCGCGCCCCAGGTGACGCAGGCGGCGCGCGCGGTCTTCGCCGCCAAGCCGAACCTCAGGCTGCTGGAGGCCGGCGCCCTGCCGGACCCCGCAGGACCGGGACTCAGCCTTCGCCAGGTGGCGGGCGGCTACCTGGTGCAGGATCGCGACGCGGGGCGGCTGGACCCGGCGGCGCTGACCTTGGCGACGCGGCGCGCTCCGACGGCGGAGGAGCTGTCCGATCTGCTGTTCGCCTGGCGGGTGGCCAAGCATGTGAAATCCAACGCCATCGTCTACGCCCGCGGCGGCGCGACCGTGGGGGTGGGCGCGGGGCAGATGAGCCGGGTGGACAGCACGCGCCTCGCCGCCGCCAAGGCCGCCGCGATGGCCGAGGCCGCGGGCGCGGCGCAGAGCTTCGCGAAGGGCTCCGTCGTCGCGTCCGACGCATTCTTCCCCTTCGCCGACGGCCTGCTGGCGGCGGCGGAGGCCGGGGCGACCGCCGTGATCCAGCCGGGGGGCAGCCGCCGGGACGACGAGGTGATCGCCGCCGCCGACGACGCCGGTCTGGCCATGGTCTTCACCGGCATGCGCCACTTCCGCCACTGACCCGCCCGGCGGCGCGGCCCGGACGGCGGCGCCCGGATCCCCGCCGGGGCGCGTCTCTCGGGGGCGTCGAGCCCCC
>JBCBYE010000617.1:0-2883 GCA_039816075.1 Pseudomonadota bacterium
CCTCGGACTGTTCCGCCAGGCTGCGCGGCGTCCGTTCGCGGCGCAGCAGCCAGACGAAGACCGGCAGCAGCAGAAGCGCGGCGACCGCGGCCGCCTGCCAGGCGCCGCGCCAGCCCAGCACGCCGATCAGCGCGACGGCGACCGTGGGCAGCACCGCCTCGCCGAAGGCGAAGCCCAGGCCCGCCAGCGCCACGGCACGCCCGCGCGCCCGGGCGAACCAGCGGCCCATGGAGACGATGGCCACGTGGTAGAGCATGCCCTGTCCGCAAAACCGCAGGCCGAAGACGGCGACGGCCAGCGCCCAGGGGCTCCATGCGGCGGAGGCGAAGAGGCAGACGCCGGCATAGGCGCCCATCAGCGCCACGCAGAGCGTGCGCGCCCGCACCCGGTCGGTCAGCGTGCCGGCCCATAGCATCAGCGCCGCCGAGGCCAGCGTGCCGGCGGTGTACAGCCCACTCCATTCCCCATGGCTCAGCGCGAATTCCGCCCGGATCTCTCCGGCGAAAAGCGAGATGAAGAAGGTCTGGCCGAAGGACGACGCGAAGGTCATCAGCGCCCCGGCGGCGAGCCAGGGCGCGTTGGCGGCGAGGAAGGCGGCGAAGCGCTCCGGCCTCGGATCGTGTCCGGCCTCCGGCCCTGGGGCCGGAGCGTCGCCGTTCACGTGCGTCGACGCACGCGCAGGCGCACCGGGCCTTCGGTGCGCAGGGTGATCTTGCCCAGGGGTTTGGGCGGCGCGCCGGGGGCCTCGAGTTCGAAGCGCGGCAGGATGCGGGCGAGGGCCATCAGCCCCTCCATCTTCGCCAGCGCCAGTCCGACGCAGATGCGCGGCCCGCCGCCGAAGGGCATGTGGGCGAAGGGCGGCCGGTTCGCGCGCCCCTCGGCCAGAAAGCGCGCCGGGTCGAACTTGCCCGGATCGGTCCAGTAGCGCGGGTTGCGGTGGATCATGTGGATGGCGAGCTGGATGCGCGCGCCCGGCTCGATCTCCAGATCCTCGAACCGGTCGGCTTCGAGCGCGGTGCGCCCGACGGAGAAGGCCGGCGGGTAGAGGCGCAGAATTTCGTCGTAGGCGGCGGCGAGCAACGTCTCGCCCTTGGCCTCGGCCACGGTCAGGGGATGGCCGGCGGCCTCCTGCGCGGCGCGCGCGGCCTGGGCGAGGCGCGCCTGCCACTCCGGCTCCCGCGCGAGGCGATCGAGGCCCCAGGACAGCGACAGGGCCGTGGTTTCGTGGCCGGCGGCGAAGAGCGTCAGCACCTCGTTGCGGATGGCCTGGCGGTCCAGAAGCTGGCCCGTCTCCTCGTCGCGGGCATGCACGAGGATGTCGAGCAGATCGGGGCTGTCGGGCTCGCCCGCGGCGCGGTCGGCCAGGCGCTGGTCGATCAGGGCGTAGAGCCAGGCGTCGAGCTCCGACATCCAGGCGCGCACCTCGGTCTTGGAGCGGCGCGGGACCCACCAGGGCAGCTGCAGCACGTCGGCCATGTCGATGGAGCCGCTGAAGGTGATGATGTCTTCCATCAACCGGCCGATGCGCGCGGGGTCGGCGCCCATGTCGGCGCTGAAGAACGCCTCCATGGCGATGCGCATGGTCAGCTCGCCGGCATCGGCGGTCAGATCGACCTCATCGCCGGTCTCGGCCGCGGCGTCCCACTTGGCGACCAACGCCTCCACATGCCGGGTCACGACGCCCTCCACGCCCTTCATGGCGCGGGCGTTGAAGGCGGGGGAGATGAGGCGGCGGCGCTGCTTCCACGCGTCCTTTTCGAGGGTCAGCGAGGATTTTCCGAGGAATTCGCCGAAGATGATCTCGTAGAAACGACCCTTGACGTAGTTGTCGGAATTGGTCTGCAGCACGTGTCGGGCGAGGCCGGCGTCGTTGATGGAAACGACCTGCTCGCCGCGCAGGTAATTCACCAGCCAGCGGTTGGTCTCGATTTCCGGGTGGTAGAGGTTCAGAAAGTTCTTCCCCGTGCGCAGGATGCTGCGGAAGATGTGCAGCGTGCGGCGCAGCTTGGATGCGCGCAGCACCGACAGCGGCGGCGGCGCCGGATGCGGCGTGTAGAGCGCGTCGGGCGCGGGGATCGGGGCGCGGGCGTCCATCGGTCGGCTCCTTCGGAGCAGGGGTCGGCTCCTTCGGAGCAGGGCATGACGTTTGCGGCAGGATGCCTCGGGCCGGGGGCCGTGGCCAGAGGATTGGGCGCGCTGCGGGAACGGCGAAGCGCCCGACCGTCGCGGGGCGCGGGCGGCGAGCAAAGGAGGCCCCGGATCAGGTCCGGGGCGAGACGGCGCCGAGTCTTGCGGTCTCGACGCCCGTCGGCGGGCGGATCACAGCACGTAGCGGCTGAGGTCGGCCGACTTCGCCAGGTCGCCCACCTTCTCCTCCACATAGGCCCGGTCGATGGCGACGCTTTGCCCGTCGCGGTCCGGCGCCTCGAAGCTCAGACTTTCGAAGACCCGCTCCAGCACCGTGTGCAGGCGGCGGGCGCCTATGTTCTCGACGCTGCGATTCACCTCCGCCGCGATCTCCGCCAAGGCGGCGACGCCGTCCTCGGCAAAGTCCACCGCCACGCCCTCGGTCGCCATCAGGGCGGCGTACTGGCGGGTCAGGGCGTTGTCTGTCTCCGTCAGAATGCGCACGAAGTCGCCCTCCTCCAACGGCTTCAGCTCCACCCGGATCGGCAGGCGGCCCTGCAGCTCCGGCAGCAGGTCCGACGGCTTGGAAACGTGGAAGGCGCCCGAGGCGATGAAGAGGATGTGGTCGGTCTTCACCGCGCCGTGCTTGGTGGCGACCGTCGTGCCCTCGATCAGGGGCAGCAGGTCGCGCAGCACGCCTTCGCGGGAGACGTCGGCGCCGCGGGCGCCTTCGCGGGCGCAGACTTTGTCGATCTC
>JBCBYE010000308.1:0-5740 GCA_039816075.1 Pseudomonadota bacterium
GCCGCTGCTCGCCGCCCTGGTCGCCGCCGCGTTCGCCTCCGCCGCGACCGGGGGCGCCGCGCCCGCCGCCGCGCAGACCGACGACCCGGTCCCCGGCCCGCCGGCCGAGGGGGCCGTGCGCGTCGCCGTGTTCAACGCCTCGCTCAGCCGGGACGGCGCCGGCCTCGCCTTTCGCGACATCGCCGAAGGCCGCCCGCAGCCGCGCGCCGCGGCGGAGATCGTGCAGCGCGTCCGCCCCGACATCCTCGTGCTGCTGGAGATCGACCACGACCCCGAGGGGCTGGCCCTGACCGCCTTCGCCCAGCTGCTGCGCGAGGGGCAGGAGGGCGCCGCCCCCGCCGACTACCCCCATGTCTGGAGCGCGCCGCCCAATACCGGCTTTCCCAGCGGCTTCGACCTGGACGGCGACGGCAAGGCCGAGGGGCCGAACGACGCACGGGGCTGGGGCCGCTATCCCGGCCATTTCGGCATGGCGATCCTGTCGCGCTGGCCCCTGGACCTCGACGCGATCCGCACGTTTCGGGACCTGCCGTGGCAGGCCATGCCCGACAACCTGATGCCCCCCGACCATTTTCCCAAGGCGGCCGAAGGCGCGCTGCCCCTGTCCTCGAAATCCCACTGGGACGCGCCCGTGCGCCTGCCGGACGGGCGGCGCCTGCACCTGCTCGTCAGCCATCCCACGCCCCCGGTCTTCGACGGGCCGGAGGATCGCAACGGCCGCCGCAATCACGACGAGATCCGGTTCTGGGTCGACTACATCTCGGGCGCCGGATGGATGCGCGACGATCAGGGGCGCGAGGGCGGGCTGGCGGACGGGGCCGCCTTCGTGCTGACCGGCGATCTCAACGCCGATCCGAAGGACGGCGATGCGCGGCGCGAGGCGCTTCTGGCGCTGCTCTCCCACCCGCGGGTGCAGGACCCGCGCCCCCGCAGCCGCGGGGCGGAGGCGGCGGCGAAGCAGGGCGGCGCCAATGCCCGCCACGGCGCCGACCCCGCATTCGACACCTCCGACTGGCGGGACGAGCCGGGGCCGGGGAACCTGCGCGTCGACTACGCGCTGCCCTCGGACGGGTGGCGGACGACCGGCGCGGGCGTGTTCTGGCCGGCGCCGGACCATCCGCTGGCGCGGCTGGTCAAGGGCGGCCGGCGGCCCGCAAGCTCCGACCACCGGCTGGTCTGGGTCGATCTGCGCTGACGCGCGGCGCAGGGCGCGCGCCCGGCGCCGGGACGCCGCCGCTCAGCGCGGCTGCTCGTCGTCGTCCTCGCCGTCGCCGCCGGGCAGGTTGAACAGGTCGTCGGGGTTCGAGAAATCGCCCCCCGCCTGACGGGGATCGTCCTCCGTCTCCACCAGCGAGAAGTTCTCCAGCCCCGAAATGTTGGAGGGCATGCGCGGCTCGGGCTTGGCCGACAGGCTCTCTTCGGTGCTCATCAGGCTGATGCGCTCGTCGGCGGACATGACGTCCTCGCGCTCCTTCGACTTGCGCTCGGCCGCCTTGCGCACGGCCTCGTCCAGATCGATCTGGCTGCACAGGCCCACGGCCACCGGGTCCACCGGCTGGATGTTGGAGCTGTTCCAGTGCGACCGATCGCGGATCGACTGGATCGTCGGCTTGGTGGTGCCCACCAGCTTCATGATCTGCCCGTCCGTGATCTCCGGGTGGTAGCGGACAAGCCAGGCGATGGCGGCCGGACGCTCCTGCCGCTTGCTCAGCGGGGTGTAGCGGGGCCCGCGGCGGCGCTGCTCGCCCTGCATGGCGGTGGTCTTGAGCAGCTTGAGCGAGACGGTCGCGTCGCCCTCGGCCGCCTTGATGTTGTCGGCGGTCAGCTGGCTGTTCGCCACCGGGTCGAAGCCCTTCATGCCCTGCGCCACCTCGCCGTCGGCGATGCCGTTGACCTCCAGCTCATGCAGTCCGGTGAACTGCGCGATCTGGCGGAAGGTCAGCGTGGTGTTGTCGACCAGCCAGACGGCGGTCGCCTTGGGCATCAGGGGAAGATCGTCGGACATGCGCTGCGCTCCGGTCTCTGAGCGGCCGTGAAACGGGGGCTCCCGCCGCCGCGTTTTCCGCGACGATCCCATGCCGGCCGGCCATCGAAAGGGGGATGTGCGCCCTATAGGCGAAACCGCAGGGCGAGGAAAGGGGCGGCGAGCCGCCCGGGCGAAGGGCCCCGGGCGGCGACGAGGCGGCGAAGCGGCGAGGCGCCGCGGCGCGGGGGCAGGGGGCGCGACCATGGCGCGCAGTGTTCAACGGTTTTCCGGTGATACTTTTCCCGACGTCACGCCCGACAGCAAAAGCCATAGGTGCAAAATGTCGAATGTTACCCAGCTGGACCGGAGCATAGCCGAACGGTCCGCGCGGCAGGAGCGCGTCGCTCTGGCGCGGGCGCTGATCTGGGCGGCCGACCAGGCCGTCGAGCTGGGCGACGACATCGTGGCCCTGCATCTGCGCCGCGCCATCGATGCGCTGGCCGTCGCCGCCGGCAGCGACGCCTGACGGAGCGCGTCGCCGGCGCGCCCGCCCGAACGTTCAGCCCGCCCGAACGTTAAACCGGTCAGGCGTGCAGCCCGTCCGGCATTCAGCCTCTCGGGCGTTCGGCCGGTCGGACGCTCACACCGTCAGCACGATCTTGCCCATATGGGCGGAGCTTTCCATCAGCCGATGCGCCTCCGCCGCGTCATGCAGCGGGAACCGCGCATGGATCACCGGCGCGATGCGGCGGGCGGCCAGCAGGGGCCAGGCCTCCGCCTCCAGCTGCGCGGCCATGCGCGCCTTGTAGGCGACGGATCGCGGCCGCAGCGTCGATCCGGTGACGGTCAGGCGGCGGATCATCAGCGGCGCGAAGTTGGCCTTGGCCTGCGGGCCGCCCAGAAAGGCGATGATCGCCAGCCGCCCATCGTCGGCCAGCGCCGCCAGGTCCCGCGGGATGTAGTCGCCCGCCACCATGTCGAGGATCAGATCCGCGCCGCGCCCGCCCGTGGCCGCCTTGATCTCCTCGACGAAATCCTGCTCGCGATAGTTGAAGGCCGCCTCGGCGCCCAGACCCCGGCAGAACGCCGCCTTTTCGGCCGAGCCCACCGTGGCGAAGGCGCGCGCGCCCAGCGCCACGGCGAGCTGGATGGCGGTGGAGCCGATGCCCGAGGAGCCGCCATGCACCAGAAACGTCTCCCCCGCGGTCAGGTCGCCCCGGTCGACCATGTTGATCCAGCAGGTGAACAGCGTTTCGGGCACGGCCGCCGCCTCGACCATGGAAAAGCCGTCGGGGACGGGCAGGGCGTGCTCGGCCGGCGTGGTCACGTATTCGGCATAGCCGCCGCCGGGCAGCAGGGCCGTCACCGCGTCCCCTTCGGTCCAGCGCGCGACGCCGGCGCCCAGGGCGGCGACGCGGCCCGCCGCCTCCAGCCCGGGCAGGTCCGACGCGCCCGGCGGCAACGGGTAGTTGCCCGACCGCTGCAGCACGTCGGGCCGGTTCACGCCCGCGGCCTCCACCTTGATGAGGATCTCGCCGGCGGCGGGGCGGGGGATCGGGCGTTCCGCCGGGGTCAGAACCTCCGGTCCGCCGAAGCGGGGCAGGTCGATGCAGCGCATGGCGGCGGGCAGGTCGGACATGGCGGGGTTCCTCTCGGCTCGGGGTTGGGCGGGGAGTGTTGGCCGGCGCAGGCCGCGGGGGCAAGCGCGCGCGCCGTCGGCCGCCCCGAACGCCTTGCCTGCGGCAAGAGCGTCGGCCCGCCCGCCAGCCTGCGCGCGGGGGCGCCGCGCAGGGGACGGGGCGCGGCCAAGGCGCCCGCTCAGCCCTGCGCCGCCTCCGCCGCCACGTCGGCGGCCGATTTGCGCCCCCGCTCCGTCGCCGATTTCAGCTGACCGCAGGCGGCCATGATGTCCTGGCCGCGCGGCGTGCGCACGGGACTGGCATAGCCGGCACGGTTGACGATCTCGGCGAAGGCTTCGATCCGCTCCCAGTCCGAACGTTCGTAGGGCGCGCCGGGCCAGGGGTTGAAGGGGATCAGGTTGATCTTGGCCGGGATGCCGGCGATCAGCCGGACCAGCCGCTTGGCGTCCGCATCGCCGTCGTTCACGTCCTTGAGCATCACGTATTCGAAGGTGATCCGCTCCGCGTTGCTCAGGCGGGGATAGTCCCGGCAGGCCTGCAGCAGCGTGGCGAGGTTCCACTTCCTGTTGATCGGCACCAGCACGTCGCGCAACGCGTCCGTGGTGGCGTGCAGGCTGATCGCCAGCATGCAGCCGATCTCCTCGCCCGCCCGCGCCATGTTCGGCACGACGCCCGAGGTCGACAGCGTCACGCGCCGGCGGCTGAGGCTGAGCCCCTCGCCGTCCATGGCGATGCGCATGGCGTCGCGCACCCCGTCGAAATTGTAGAGCGGCTCGCCCATGCCCATCAGCACGATGTTCGACAGCAGCCGCTTTTCCGGCGGCCGCCCGCCGCCCTCGGGCCATTCGCCCAGATCGTCGCGGCAGACCAGGATCTGCTGCACGATCTCTTCGGCGGTCAGGTTGCGCACCAGCTTCTGCGTGCCGGTGTGGCAGAACGTGCAGGTCAGCGTGCAGCCCACCTGGGAGCTGACGCACAGCGTGCCGCGATCCTCTTCGGGGATGTAGACCGCCTCCACCTCATGCCCGCCGGCCAGGCGCAGCAGGTACTTGCGGGTGCCGTCCTCGGACACCTGGCGCTGCGTGATCTCGGGCCGCGCCAGGGTGAAGGCGGCGTCCAGATCGGCGCGGAAGGCCTTGGACAGATTGGTCATCTGCGCGAAGTCCGTGGCCCCGCGTTGATACGTCCACGACCACAGCTGCTGCGCGCGCATCTTGCCCTGCCGGGCCGGCGCGCCCGCCTCGACCAGCGCCTCGGCCAACGCGGCGCGGTCCAGCCCGATCAGGGGGCGCCGGCCCCCGGGGGCGGCGGCGCGGGGCGTGAAGGCGGCGGGTTCGGGCTGGATCGGGGCGGCGGCGAGGGTCATGGCGCTCTTGCGGCTGTCTGGAACCAAATCGCCCCCCGGCGGGGCCGGAGGGCGCGTCGCAGCATATAGCAAACGCGGCGGGCCGCGTCCAACGGCCCCCCGCCGCCGCGCGAAAGACCTCAGCCGCAGCGGCGCCGGGCCGCGTTCAGCGCATCGGTGAAGCCCAGCAGCGAGAACCGGTCGATCGTGGTGGTGCCGCGCGACGACACGCCCGTGACCACCGCGGAGGAGCCGCGCTTCATCGCCTCCACCATCCCGTCGTCGGAGCCGGGGCGCAGCCAGGCGTTTTCGCCCTGCGTGAACATCTCGTAGCGCGTGCCGCCGATCTCCGCCCGCACGCTGGAGCCGTCGCGATAGGGATAGCCCGACACCACCGAAATCTCGTTGCCCACGCCCTGCTGCGGGCGGATCGCCACCATCAGGTAGATGTCGCCGCGGTTCACCGTCACCCGGTTGCCGCCGCGCCGCGCCTCCCAGCTTTTGGGCTGGGTGACGATCCAGCACACCGGACCGTTGGCGTCGGCGGTGAACACCGACCAATCGCGATAGGCCTCGACCCGATTGGCGACCTGCTGCGCCAAAGCCTCGCCGGCCATGGCCGCCGTCGCCGCGACGGCCGCCGCCATCGCGAAGAGTTTCGCCCGCATCGTCATGCCTGCTCTCGTCCCTGCCTAACGTTCCACGGCCCGCAGCGGCCGGCGACCCCGTTCGGGGCGGTCGTCCCCGCGGCGACGCGTCTTTCATGTCCGCGCGTTCGGGCCTAATCTA
>JBCBYE010000272.1:0-6112 GCA_039816075.1 Pseudomonadota bacterium
GCAGATGCACGCCGCCATCCGCGCCCGCCTCGCCGTTCGTTTCGGGGCGGAGGCCGAAGGCATGCGCGTGCTCTACGGCGGTTCGGTGAAGCCCGGCAACGCGGCGGAGATCTTTGCGCTCGCCGACGTCGATGGCGGCCTTGTGGGCGGCGCGAGCCTCAAGGCCGCGGACTTCGCCGGCATCGTGGCGGCGGCCTCCGGCGAAGACTGAGCCGCAGCGCGCCTTTCGCTTTCGGCCCGGCGGGGGCGCGCCGCGCGGCGCCGGCGGGACGTAAAAAAAGGGGCGGCCGGCGTTGTCGCCGACCGCCCCCCAGCCGTGCCGCGGGCGCCATCCGCCCGGCGCGTCGCCCTCAGGCGGCCATCAGCCCCGCGGCCTGGCCGACCCAGTCGTCGCGGACGGACCGGCCCTTGAAGGCGCTCAGGTTCTCATCGATCCAGGCCAGATTCTCCGGCGACAGGGTCGCGACCTGCGCGAAGGTGTAGACGCCCAGCGCGTTCAACTCCTTCTCCAGCTTGGGACCGACGCCCTTGATCAGCTTGAGGTCATCGGCGCCCTCGGGGGCCGCATCATAGAGCAGCGCGGGCTTGCCCGGCTCGCCCGTGGGCGCCGCCTCGGGCTCCGGCTCGGCCGCGGGCGTCGCCTCCACCGGCTTGGGCGCCGCCTTGGGGGCCGGGGTCGGCTCGGCCACCGCCTCGATCACCTTTGGGGCCGGCGTCTTGGCCCGCTTGGCCTTGGCCGGCGCGGCCTTGACCGCGGCCGCCGCGGCCTCGCCCGCCTCCAGCCCCCAGGCCGGGGCGAAGCGCCAGCGCACGCCGAAGAACGGCGCCATGGGCGAGAAGCTCAGAAAATATTCGGGAAGGGTCTCGTCGTCGCGCTTGAAGATCGAGACGCCCATGGCGAAGTCGGCCCGCATGACGTTTTCCTCCTGAAGACGGTCGCGGTTATTGCGCTGCGGCAAGATATAGGCGCTTCTTTTGTGCAGCGCAACATCACGTGGAACGCGACCTTGCGGCGCGACGTGGCGGGGCCGGCCGCCCGCCGGCGAACGCCCTCGGGCTTGGCGGCGGAAAAGCCGTAATGGTCCGACAGGCGCCCCAGCGCAATCTTCAGCACCACCTTGCCGGAGCGGGCCGACCACCCCATGCGTCGCTCCGTCGCCTCCAGCCCTTCGAGAAAGCAGCAGGCCCGCAGCGCGGCGTCGTCGAGGCCTGTTCCCAGCGCTGTCAGCGCCTTGGACAACCGGTCGCGCGCGCCCTGCGGCCCCGAGGCGACGCCCCCGTCCGACGGGCCGCCGCCCTGCACCGGGGCCAGAAAACGCCGCCAGTCCTGGGCGATGCGCGGGCCCATCTGCGCCATCTCGAAATCCTCGCGCAGACGTTCGCCCGCGGCCACCTCCGACGGGCTCAGGAACGGCTTGCCGTCCGGGTCCTTGCGCTTGGCCAGCCAGCCCAGCGGCGTCTCGCCGGCGTTGACGCGCACCTTGCGGCGGCCCTCGGGCTCCACCAGCACGCGCTCCGCCTCTTCCTGGTGCTGACGGGCGAACGGGGTCGGCCCTTCGGCGAACGCCGACTCGGCCGCGCGCCGGCGCGCATCGCCGTCCTCGGCCAACGTCCGCTTCAGCCAGGCGCGGCCCACGGCGCTGATCTCGTAGCGGGCCATGTCCTGGCCCGCATGCACGCACTGGATCCATTCGCGCGCGGCGAAGGCCTTGGCCATCGGCAGCGGCGTGCGCGCCAGCGTGCTGAAGCCCGTGTCGGCCTTGCGGAACACGCAGGCGATCTTGGCGCCGCGCGCCAGGGCCAGGAACGCCCGCGGCTCGTTCAGGCGACGCAGGATGCGGCGCGCCTCCTTCTCGACGGCGGGACCTTGATCGGGGGAATCGCAGGACGCGACGATACGAGGGGTGTTCAACGCGGTATCCTCCATGGCGGGCCCGTCGAGGGCGCCGGGAACCAGGGCTTCAAGGTCGTTCAACACGGCGTTGAACAAGGGATCGTCGCGGCGCGCTTCGATACGGCGGACCGCGCGCAGGACGGTGGACGGATGCTTGGCGGAGGCCTTGGCCAGACCGCGCAGCGACAGACCCGCGCAGACATGCGCCAGGTAGAGGCCGACATCGGCGCCCAGACGCCCGCCGCCCGGAACATCGGGCGCGCCCAGGCGGCGGGCGGTCAGAAGGCGGCATTGGCCGAGGATCGCGAGATGAGGCATGGCGGCGGGGACAACCGATAGTGCTTTCCTAAAATTCAATCTAAGGTTGATTTCTGAACAAGGTGTTAAACTCCTGTTGGCACGCCACGAATCCAAAATTCTCCACAGGTCGTTAATTTCGTTGGCCAACCATCGCAGCGCGCGATGCAACTCATGGTTGCGCAACGCCCCTGCGACTCAGGTCATGGTCTGCCTCGTTCACCCGTCACGAAAGGCCGATCCGATGTTCGATCTCGCTCCGAAGACCTCGCAGCCCGCCGTCGCCGTCCTTCGCCGCCCGCGCCTTTTGATGCGCGCCGCGCGCATCGGGGCCGGCCTTTACCGGCGCGAGCGGGACCTGCGCGCGCTGCTTCCGGCCATGGCCAGCAGCCGCCGCCGCGCCGTCGACGTGGCCGCGCGCCTGCGCCCCTTGGAGGCCGATCTGGATGCGGCGCGCCGCGACGGGCGGCCCGGCTATTCCCCGGCCCGCCACGTGGCGGCGCTGAGCGCCCTGCTCGCCGAAGGCCGTGCGGCCCGCGGCGGCGCGGTCACGTGAAGCTGTCGGGCATCTCCGCCTTGCGGCGCGCCACGTGGTCCAGCAGCGATTCGGCGACGCCTGGATCCAGCGGCGGGGCCTCGTGCTCGTCCAGCATGCGGCGCACCCGGCGCGCGGCCAACGTGGCGGTGTCGGCGCCGCCATCCTCGGCCCAGGTCTCGAACGGGCGATAGTCCAGCAGGTCCGACCGCCAGAAGGCGTCCTTGAAGTTCCGCTGGGTATGGGCGCAGCCCAGATAGTGCCCGCCCGGACCGACCTCGGCGATGGCGTCCATGGCCTGCGCCTCGGCGCTCACGTCCACGCCGCGCGCCAACGCATGCAGCGTGCCCAGCTGGTCCGCGTCCATGACGTACTTTTCATAGGACGAGACCAGACCGCCTTCGAGCCAGCCGCAGGCGTGCAGCATGAAATTCACGCCCCCGGTCAGCGCCGCGTTCAGCGTGTTCGCCGTTTCATACGCCGCCTGCGCATCCGGCAGCTTGGACCCGCACAGCGCGCCGCCGGAGCGGAACGGCAGGTTCAGACGCCGCGCGAGCTGCCCCGCGCCCTGAAGGATCAGCGTCGCCTCGGGCGTGCCGAAGGTCGGCGCGCCGGAGTTCATGTCGATCGACGTGACGAAGGCGCCGAAAATCACCGGCGCGCCCGGCGCGATCAGCTGGGAATAGGCGACGCCGGCCAGCACCTCCGCCAGCACCTGGGTCAGCGTGCCCGCCACGCTCACCGGCGCCATGGCCCCGCCCACGATGAAGGGCGAAACGATGCAGCCCTGCCCGGCGGCCGCATAGATCTCCAGCGCCCCGGTCATGGTGGCGTCGAAGGTCAGGGGCGAGTTGATGTTGATGAGCGAGGTCATCGCCGCCCGCCCCTGCAGGCCGCCTTCGGGCGCGAACAGCAGCTCCGCCATCGCCACGCTGTCGGCGGCGCGCGAGGGTTCGGTGACCGATCCCATGAACGGCTTGTCCGTCAGCGTCATATGCGCGTGCAGCATGTCCAGGTGCCGCTTGTTCACCGCCACGTCCGTGGGCTCGCACACGGTGCCGCCGGAATGGTGCAGCCACTTGGACATGTGGCCCAGCTTCACGAAGTTGCGGAAATCCTCCATCGTCGCGTAGCGGCGGCCGCCGTCCAGATCGCGCACGAAAGGGGGGCCGTAGACGGGGGCGAGCACCAGGTCGCGCCCGCCGATGGTCACGTTGCGCTGCGGATTTCGGGCGATCTGCTCGTATGTCGCGGGCGCGGTCTCGCACAGCTTGCGCGCCAGGCCCCGCGGCAGGCGCACGCGGTCGCCCTCGATCTCCGCCCCCGCGTCGCGCCAGCGGGCGATGGCGCCGGGATTGTCGACGAAGCTGACGCCGATCTCCGCCAGGACCGTCTCGGCGTTGGCTTCGATGATCTCCAGCGCCTCGGCGTCCAGCACCTCGAAATCGGGCATGCGGCGCGTCAGTCGCGGCGCGGCCTCGATGCGCTTGGCGGTGCGCTCGGCCCGCCGGGCGGCGCCCCCGCCGCCGCGTCCGCGTCGGCCGCGCCCCTCGGCCGCAGGCGGGGCGGGGGCGTCGAGGTTCATCCCATCTCCGTCCATGGCGGCGGCTCCTTGCGTCCTGAGGGGCGTCATGCGGCTGTCATTCGGCCGGAAACTAGGGCGCGCGGGCCGGTTCCCACAGGCGGAATCCGCCGCGCCCGCGCATATGAGCGACATTCCCGCGCCCGCCCCGTTCCGCCGGCTTGCGCGGGCGACGGGCCGGGGCTAGGCATCGCCATGACCCAGCAGCACGACCTGATCCTCATCCTCGACTTCGGTTCCCAGGTGACGCAGCTGATCGCGCGCCGCCTGCGCGAAAGCGGGGTCTACTGCGAAATCCATCCCTTCGACTCGCTCGACGCGGCGGCCCTCGCCGCCAAAGACCCCAGGGGCGTGATCCTCTCGGGCGGCCCGGCCTCGGTCCTGGACGACGGCGCGCCCCATGCGCCCGAGGCGGTCTGGGACTTCGGCGTCCCCGTCCTGGGCATCTGCTACGGCCAGCAGGAGATGGTGCATGCCCTCGGCGGCCAGGTCGAAGGCGGCCACGCCGCCGAGTTCGGCCGCGCCTTCGTCGAGATCGGAGAGATCCACCCCATGTTCCGCGGCCTCGCCGATCCCGGCGGCCTCGAAGAGGTGTGGATGTCCCATGGCGACCGCGTCACGCGCCTGCCCGACGGGTTCCACGTCATCGGCGCCTCCCCCGGCGCGCCGCACGCCATGATCGCCGACGACGCGCGCCGCTTCTACGCCGTGCAGTTCCATCCCGAGGTGCACCACACCCGCAGCGGCAAGCGGATCCTGCGCAACTTCACCCACGAGGTCTGCGGTCTGACGGGCGACTGGACCATGGCCGCCTATCGAGAGGAGGCCGTGGCCCGCATCCGCGATCAGGTCGGGCCGGAGGGGCGCGTGATCTGCGGTCTTTCCGGCGGCGTCGACAGCTCCGTCGCCGCGGTCCTGATCCACGAGGCCATCGGCGAGCGACTGACCTGCGTCTACGTGGACACCGGACTCATGCGCCAGGGCGAGACCGAGCAGGTCGTGGGCCTGTTCCGCGACCACTACAACATCCCCCTGATCGCCGCGGACGAGAGCGACCTGTTCCTCGATGCGCTGGACGGCGTCGAGGACCCCGAGCGCAAGCGCAAGATCATCGGCGGCCTCTTCATCGACGTGTTCGAGACGCATGCCCGCGAGGCGGGAGAGGCGAAGTTCCTCGGCCAGGGCACGCTCTACCCCGACGTGATCGAGAGCGTTTCGGTCAGCGGCGGCCCCTCCGTCACCATCAAGAGCCATCACAACGTCGGCGGCCTGCCCGAGCGCATGAACATGTCGCTGGTGGAACCCCTGCGCGAGCTTTTCAAGGACGAGGTCCGCGCCCTCGGCCGCGAGCTCGGCCTGCCCGAGGCCTTCATCGGCCGCCACCCCTTCCCCGGCCCGGGCCTCGCCATCCGATGCCCCGGCGGCGTGACCCGCGAGAAGGTCGGCATCCTGCAGAAGGCCGACGCGATCTATCTGGACCAGATCCGAAAGCACGGCCTCTACGACGAGATCTGGCAGGCCTTCGCGGTGCTTCTGCCCGTGCGCAGCGTCGGCGTCATGGGCGACGGGCGCACCTACGACCACGTGCTTGCCCTGCGCGCGGTCACCTCGGTCGACGGCATGACGGCCGACTACTACCCCTTCGAGCATGCTTTCCTGTCCGAGACGGCGGGCCGAATAATCGGCGAGGTGAAGGGCGTGAACCGCGTCGTCTACGACGTGACATCGAAGCCGCCGGGCACCATCGAGTGGGAGTGACCGGCGCGCGCCTCAGGACCGAAACGGCGCCGCATCGTCGCGCCGA
>JBCBYE010000179.1:0-7602 GCA_039816075.1 Pseudomonadota bacterium
CGCACCAAGCTGGCCGGCGAGCAGGCGGTCGCCGCCGAGCTGCCGCGCCATGCCATCCTGCGCACGGCCTGGGTCTACGGCCCGTTCGGCCACAACTTCGTCAAAACCATGCTGCGCCTCGCAGATCGGGAGCGTCTGACGGTGGTGGACGATCAGCACGGCAAGCCGACATCCGCCCAGGACCTCGCCGCCGCGATCCTGTTCATCGCGCCGCGCCTGGCGGCGGCCGAGGAAGGCGATCCGGCGTTCGGCGTCTTCCACTACTCGGGCGCCGGCACGACCCATTGGGCCGGCTTCGCCGAGGCGGTGTTCGAGGGCGCGCTCGCCCGCGGCATGATCGGCTCGTCCCCCGCGGTCGCGCATATCCCCACGTCGGACTATCCGACGCCGGCCGCGCGCCCCGCCAATTCCGCGCTCGACTGCACGCGGTTCGAGACGGTCTTCGGGCTGAAGACCGCGCCCTGGCCCGACGCGCTCGGCCGCACGCTGGACCGGCTGGCGCGCGACGCGAAGGAGGCCGCCGCATGAAGGGCATCATCCTCGCCGGCGGCTCCGGCACCCGGCTCCACCCGGTGACGCTCGGCGTCTCCAAGCAGCTGCTGCCGGTCTACGACAAGCCGATGGTCTACTACCCGCTTTCGGTCCTGATGCTGGCCGGCATCCGGCAGATCATGATCATCACCACGCCTCACGATGCCGAGCAGTTCCAACGCCTTCTGGGCGACGGCTCCGCGTGGGGGGTGGAGCTGACCTATGCGGTGCAGCCCTCGCCCGACGGGCTGGCGCAGGCCTTTCTGATCGGGCGGGATTTCGTCGGATCGGACCGCGTGGCGCTGGTTCTGGGCGACAACATCTTCTACGGCCACGGCCTGCCCGAACTGCTCGCCGCCGCCCGCGGGCGCGAGGCGGGCGCCACGGTGTTCGGCTACCACGTTCAGGATCCGGAACGGTACGGCGTGGTGGATTTCGAGGCGGACGGCCGCGCCCGCGACATCGAGGAGAAGCCGGCGAACCCCAGGTCCAACTATGCGGTGACCGGCCTCTACTTCTACGACAACGACGTGCTCGACATCGCCGCGGCCGTGCAGCCGTCGGAGCGCGGCGAGCTGGAAATCACGGACGTCAACCGCGCCTACCTCAACCGCGGCGACCTCTTCGTGGAGATGATGGGCCGCGGCTACGCCTGGCTCGACACGGGCACCCACGCCTCGCTGCTGCAGGCCGCCCAATTCGTGCAGACCATCGAAGAACGGCAGGGCATGAAGATCGCCTGCCCCGAGGAAATCGCCTGGCGCGCCGGCTGGATCGACGACGACAGGCTCGCCGCCCGGGCCGTGCCCCTCAAAAAGTCGGGCTACGGCGCCTACCTTCTGGATCTGCTGGCGCGGCCCGGACCGCGGTGAGGCGGCAAGGACCTGTTCACCCTTCCGCGACCGCCCCGAACCCGGGTTCGCCTTGGAATCCAGCGCTGAAGACGGTATGTGTTCACGGATGGGATATGACTCGGTGCGATGTTGGGGACGCGCGAGTCGAGGTCGCAACGCTCTGAAGCGCGGCGGCGTCTGGGGAAGAGCGGCGCGTCGCGCCGCGACCTAGTGCTTGGGATGCGAGAACGAATGAACAAGCGTGCAGGTTTGCTGGCGTCGGCCGGCTTGGTGGTTCTTCTGGCCGCGTGCGACTCCGCCGAAGAGCGTGCCGCGCAGCACCTCGAGCGCGGCTTCGCCCTGCAGCAAGAGGGCAAGCCGGGAAAGGCGAACCTCGAATTCCGCAACGTCATCAAGCTGCAGCCCGAAAACATCGAGGCGCGCTTCGCCATCGCGACGTTCCAGAAGCGGCGCAACAACATCCGCGGCGCCGTCGGGCAGTACCGCTCGATCCTCGAGCTCGACGAAAACCACGTGCCCGCCCGGCGCGAGATGGCCGAGATCATGCTGATCGCCAATCAGCTGGAAGAGGCTCAGCGCCACGTGGACGTCGCCTTCGGGCTGGCGCCGGACGACCTGATGGTCCGGGCGATCAAATCCTCGGTCGAATACAAGACGCAGCAAAGCCCCGAGTCGATCGAGATGGCGCAGGGCGTCGTCGCCGAAAACGCCAGGAACGTCGTGGCGCGGCTGGTCCTGATCGCCGCGGCCATGGACCAGGGCGACCTCGACGAGGCGTTGGCCCAGGCCGATGCCGGCGTGGCGGCCGTGCCCGACGATCTCAGCCTGAACATCATCCGGCTGGGCGTGCTGGAACAGCGCGAGGACATCGACGGCATCGGCGAACAGCTGCAGCGGCTGGTGGAGGCGTTCCCGGACGCCGACCGGTTCCGCGACGCGCTGGCGCGCTGGTACATCCACAAAAAGCGTTTCGACGATGCGGAGGGCGAGTATCGCGCCATCGCCGCCAACAATCCCGGCGACTACGAGAAATCGCTGGACGTGGTCCGGTTCCTGAACGTCATCCACGGACCCGCCCGCGCGCGCGAAGAGCTCGAGACGCTCGCCGCCGCCGAGGGCGCGCTGGTGGAGTACGAGCTGGCGGTCGCCTCGCTCGATATCGAGGCCGGCGACGAAGCGGCGGCCATCGCGCGGCTCGACCGGGTGATCGCCGAACGCGGCGAAACGGCGGACGGCGACAAGGCGCGGATCGAGCGTGCCAAGATCCACATCCGCAACGAAGAGTTCCCGCCGACCGATGCGTTGCTGTCCAGCGTCCTTCTGCGCGATCCCAAGAACCACGACGCCCTGCTTCTGCGCGCCTCGCGCTACCTGAACGAGGACCGCACCGAAGAGGCGATCGACGACCTGCGCACCGCGCTCGACGTCGCGCCGGAAGACGTTCAGGTGGTGCTGCTGCTGGCCACGGCGTTCGAACGCAACGGCAACGGCGAGCTGGCGCTGGAGCGCCTGGCCGAGGCCGTGCAGCTGTCGGACTTCAACATCAACATCACGCTGCGCTACACGCAGGCCCTGATGGCGGACGGCAAGGACGGCGTGGCCGAAAGCCTGCTGCGCGACGCCATCTCCCGCAACGGGGAGTCGCGCGACCTTCTGGTGGCGCTAGGCCAGATCAAGCTGGAGCAGCAGGCCTGGCGCGAGGCGGCCGACATCGCCGGTCAGCTCAAGATCATCGACCCCGACGACCCCGTGGCGGAACGTCTGGCCGCCGCCGCCTATCTCGGCCAGGACAAGGAAGGTCAGGGCATCGAGATCCTGAAGGAGCTCGCCTCGGCCGAAGATGCGGACCCGGCCTCCCTCACCTCGCTGGTGCGCGCGATGCTCGCCGGCGGCGACATCGACGGCGCGGAAGAGATGCTGCGCGGCCGGATCGACCGCGATGCCGAGGATGCGCAGGCCATCGTGCTGCTCGCCTCGATCCTGTCGACCAAGGGCGACCTCGAAGAGGCGGAAGTGCTGCTCAAGCGCTCCATCGATCTGACGCCGGGCAATTCGGTCGCCTATGCCAACCTCGCGCGGATCTACAACTCGCAGGGCCGCAACGACGAGGTCACCGCGATCCTGCAGCAGGGCCTGGCCACCAACGAAAACAACATCGCGCTGCGCCTGACCAAGGCCATGCAGCTGGAGGCCACCGGCGACATCGACGGCGCCCTCGACATCTACAAGGACCTCTACAAGCTGCGGCCGAACTCCGTGGTCATCGCCAACAACTACGCGAGCCTTCTGGCCGACCACCGCGCCGAGGATCCCGATACTCTGGCCCGCGCCTACAACATCGCGCGCCGTTTCCGGAACGCGACCGATCCGTTCCTGAAGGATACCTATGGCTGGCTGCTGCACCTGACCGGCGACTCGCGCAACGCGGAGCCGATGATCATCTCGGCCGCCGAGGAAATGCCGAGCCATCCGATGATCCAGTACCATGCGGGGATGGTGCTGATTGAAACGGGCAAGCTGGCCCAGGCTCGCAACTACCTCGACCGGGCGCTGCAGCTCGGCCAGGCGCTCGACTTCGCGCGCGAGGATGCGGCCATCGCCGGGCTTGCGCGCATCGACGAGCTTGAGGCGCAGGCCGCCAGCGGCGACACGGCGACGCAGTGACCGTCGCGGCGGCCTCCAAGGGTCGCCGCGGTCGGAGGGGATCAATGGGGGCTGCTACGCGATGAGGGACTTGGCGAGGCTATACAACGAGCATTTCGGGCTCGACGAGCGACCGTTCTCGCTGCTCCCGGACCCCGATTTCCTGTATTGGGCGCCGCCGCACCAAAAGGCCTACACCATGCTGGAATACGGCATGGCCACCCACGCGCCGATCACCATGATCACGGGCGAGGTCGGATCGGGCAAGACGACGCTGGTGCGCAAGCTGCTCAACGACATCCCCATGGACTATTCGGTGGGCTTGGTCTCCAACGCCCAGGGCGACCGTGGGGAGCTGCTGCACTGGGTGCTCATGAGCCTCGGCCAGCTCGCCGATCCGGCGCAGGGCTACGTGCAGCTGTTCCGGCAGTTCCAGGACTTCCTGATCGCCGAATACGCCGCCGGACGCCGCACCGCGCTGATCTTCGACGAGGCGCAGAACCTCTCTCCCATGGCGTTGGAAGAGCTGCGGATGTTCTCCAACATCAACGCCGACAAGGATGAGCTGCTGCAGCTGATCCTCGTGGGGCAGCCGGAGCTGCGCGACCTGGTGCGCCGGCCGGAATTCCGCCAGTTCGCCCAGCGCATCGCCGCCGAGTTCCACCTGCGCGCGCTGGAGCCGGAAGAGACCGACGCCTATATCGCACACCGCATGGCCCATGCCGGCTGCCAGCGGGAGATCTTCGACGCCGAGGCGCGTCGCTTGATCCACCTGGCCGCCCGCGGCACGCCGCGCCTGATCAACCAGCTCGCCGATTACGCGCTCGTCTACGCCTTCGCCGAAGAGCGGGACGAGGTCGGCGGCCAGCTGGTGCGCGAAGTTCTGAACGACCGACGCCAATACGGCGTCTTCTCCGACCCGGACGCGCCCGACGCTCCGCAGCCGGAGCCCGTCGCCGCGACGCCCGAGCGCTCGCACGAGAACGTGTTCTACGGGACCTGGGACCGACAGGCCTGACCCGGGCGCCGCGCCCGCTCGGCTGGATGGATGTGAACCATGCTTGATACGCTAGACCCGCGCTTTCTGCTCTCGATCTTCCTGCGCCGCTTTCCCATCTTCCTGATGACGGCGGTGCTGATCTTCTCGGGCTTTGCGGCCGCGGCGGTCTTGCTGCCGGCGACCTACACGTCCCGGGCGCAGATCCTGGTGGAATCGCAGCAGATCCCCTCGGACCTGGTGCAGTCGACCGTGTCGTCGATGGCGCAGGAGCGCCTGCGCATCATCCAGCAGCGGCTGATGACGCGTGAAAACCTCCTCGACATCGCCAACGAGTACGACATTTTCGATGATCGTCCGGATATGTCGCCGACGGAAATCGTGTCGGCCATGCGCCGATCCACGCGGTTCCGGGCCCGCCGTCTGGGCGGCCGCAGCGCGCTGTCGTTCACGGTCGCCTTCTCCGCCTCCAACCCGCGCGTCGCCGCGCGGGTGGCCAGCGCCTACACGACCCGCATTCTCGAGGACA
Organism: Pseudomonadota bacterium; assembly: GCA_039816075.1. Lineage (GTDB taxonomy): Bacteria > Pseudomonadota > Alphaproteobacteria > Rhodobacterales > Rhodobacteraceae > Albimonas. The sequence goes on from JBCBYE010000179.1 coordinate 5,555, forward strand.
ACCTCAAGATGCGGACCGGCCTTGCGGCCGACACCTACGAGTTCTTTCAGCAGGAAAGCGAGCGTCTTGCCGGCGAACTGACCGCGATCGAGACCGAGATCGTCGAGTTCAAGCGCTCCAACCGCGACACGCTGCCTGAAACGCTGGGCTTTCGGAATTCCAGCCTGGATCGCGTTCAGCAGCGTCAGCAGCTGAAGGACCGAGAGCTCGCGGACCTGCAGCAGAAGCGTAAGACTCTGCTGGAAATGCAGCAGACGCCCGAGCAGCTTCTGCAGACCAAGCGCGAGCGCACCCAGGCGGAGCGTCAGCGCCGGCAGCTGTTGGCCCGCCGCGACCTGCGCACCGCCATCCTGTCCGAGCAGCACCCGGAAATCCGCGCGCTCGACACCCGCATCCTGGCGCTCGATCGCGTCATCGAGAAGGAGCGGGAGGCGCGCGAAGTGACCAGCGGTCCGCGCTTCGAGGCGGCGGTCAGCCGCCAGCTCGACCGCGTGAACACTGAAATCGAACTGACCGAACAGCGGCTCGCCCAGCTCGAAGACGAGCTCTCGGGGCTGGAGCGTCGCGAATCCGAGCTCGAGCGCTCCATCGCCGAAACGCCGAATACGCAGATGGCGCTCAACTCCCTGCAGCGGAACTACGCCAATCTGCAGCGGCAGTATGAGAACGCCCGCTCCAAGCTCGCCGTCTCCGCCACCGGCGAACAGCTGGAGCTGAAGCAGCAGGCCGAGCGCTTCGAGGTCATCGAACAGCCGCAGGTGCCGGCCAACCCGGACAAGCCGGATCGCTTCATGATCCTCGTGATGGGCCTCGGCGGCGGCGCCGGCGGCGGCCTGGGCCTGATCGTGCTGCTGGAGATCCTGAACCGCGCCGTGCGTCGTCCCGCCGACGTGATCTCCGCCATCGATCAGCAGCCCCTGGCGGTGATCCCCTACATCTACACCGATCAGGAACTGAAGCGTCGCGTTCGGGTGAAGTGGACGCTGATCATCGGCAGCATCTCGCTGGTGGTCGCGTTGCTGGCGCTGACGCACATCTACTATCTGCCGCTCGACCTGATCGCGACCCAGATGATGGAGAAGACCGAGATCGACGCGGTGCTGGAGCTGATCCGCAACCGCCTCGACCTCTGAGCGGCGACGCCGGCGACCCGTTCGGGGCCGCCGGCACGCCTCGTCGCCCCACCTGACGCACCGCGCCACCGCAGCACGCCGAGGAGACGCGCCATGGAACGCATCAAGGCCGCCATCAGCCGCGCCAAGCTCTCCCGCGGGGAGCCGACCGCGCCGGCCGCCGCCCTGGCCGATGCCGGCCCCCGTCCGGCGCGCAGCGCCGAGGCCGGGCTGGCCTCTCCGGCCGCCTGGACCAGCCTGCAGGAAATGCATCCCTCCGAGGAGCAGCTGATCGAGAACCGGATCGTCACGTTCTCCAAGGACGACCCGGCGCATGTGCCCTTCGACATCCTGCGCACCAAGATCATGCGCCTGCTGGAGCAGAACAACTGGTCCAGCATCGCCGTGACCTCGCCCACGATGTCCTGCGGCAAGACCATGATCGCCACGAACCTGGCCTTCTCCTTCGCCCGTCAGCGGGCGACGCGCGCGATCCTGGCTGACGTGGACCTCAAGCGACCGCAGGTCCGCAAGGTGCTGGGCGTGCAGTCCGACCTGTCGATGGGCGACTACCTGATGGGCGGTATCGCGCCCGAGGACTTTTTCCTGCGCATCGGCGACAACCTGGCCGTCGGCCCGACGCAGCAGAGCTTTCGCCACTCGGCCGAGCTTCTGCAGCATCCCGATGCCGCCGACGCCCTGCGCCGCATGAAGGACACGCTGCGCCCGGACGTGGTGATCTACGACCTGCCGCCGATGCTCGCGTCCGACGATGCGATGAGCTTCATGTCCTATGTGGACTGCGCTCTGCTCATCGCCGCCGCTGGCACGACCACCGCACGCAACCTCGACGATTGCGAGCGCCAGTTGTCGGAGCTGGTGCCGATCGCCGGCGTGATCCTCAACAAGTACGACCTCAAGAGCGAATCGTACTCC
>JBCBYE010000740.1:0-2182 GCA_039816075.1 Pseudomonadota bacterium
CAGCCGCGCGCCCGCCCGGTCGATGTCGAACAGGTCGTCGCCCGCCCCGCCCTCGGCGCTCAGCCCGTCGCGGCCGCGGTCTCGGGTGAAGGACGCCTCCAGCCGGTCCCTTCCTGCGCCGCCGTAAAGGGCGCCGTCGGCCCGGGCCCCCGCGATCAGCCGATCCGCCCCGCCGCCGCCGTAAAGCGCGTCGGGCCCCTGGCCGTCAGGGCCCGTGCGCCGGGCGAAGGACAGCGCCATGGCGTCGCGACCGTCGCCGCCGAAGACGTCCACCCCGCCGTCGCGCCGGGCGCGCACGGTCAGATCCTCGTCCGCGCCGTAGAGCCGTTGCAGCGTGGCGACGTCGAGCCCGCGGAACTTGGCCTTGGTCGGCCCCGCCTCGTCGTAGGACATCAGGGTGTGGCGCGTGTTGTCGAGCTTGCGCGGCAGGCGCGTGTTCTCGAACGGATGGTCCAGCCCCACCGCATGGCCCAGCTCATGCAGGGCGATCTCGGTCCAGCGTTTGGGCCCCGGAAGGGTTTCGAGCGCGCGCATCGCCACGCCGCCTTCGCGGTCGGCGCGGAAATTGTTGGCCCAGCCCAGCAGCGGACCGCGCTGGTAGACGTGGAACGTCATGTCGGCCGGTCCGTCGACCTCGACCATCTCGATGCCGCTGACCTTTTCCAGCTCGCGTACCGCCTTGCGGAACAGGCGCAGCTCCGTGGCGTCCGGCTTCTGGTAGCCTCCGGCGGCGCGCAGGGACGGCCCGTCGACCGGGCGCTCGGCGCCGCGCACGTCGCCCACCGTCCAGGTCAGGGCCACCGCATGGCCCAGCGCGTCGCCGCGGGCCCAGGCGCCGTCGCGCGCCGCGGGCTGGATGAGGGCGTCGGTCAGTTTCTGGCCGTAGCGTCGCATCGGGATCCTCGGTTCGGCATCGGTCCGGTCATCGGGCTCGGGCGGGTCGGCGCGGCGTGCGGGGCAGGCTCACCAGCCCGGGTCGTCGGTGAAGATGATGCGGTCGAGATCGAAGTCGTCGGGCTCGTCGATGACGAAGATCTCGGCCACGGCGACCTCGTCCACCACCAGGCGCAGTTGGTGGTCCGCCTCTTCGACGCGGATGTCCGCGGTCCGCGCGGCCGCGGGCAGGGCGATCAGGTCGTCTTCGGGGTCGAACGCGAACCTGTCGGGCCGGCCGTCGAAGCCGGGGACGAAGATGTCGCGCCCGTCGTCGCCGACCATGTAGATCGCGCCGACGCCTGCGATCAGCACGTCGTGGCCGAAGCCGCCGTCGAGGAACGCGCGCTCGCCGCCGCCTTCCAAGCGGTCCGAACCGTTGCCGCCGTAGAGCGTGGCGGCCCCGAGCCCCGCGCCGAGGCGATCGTCGCCGCCGCCGCCATGCAGCGTCGCGCGCCCCCCGGCCACGTACAGCACGTCGTCGCCGGCGCCGCCGAATATCGTGTCGGCGCCGGGGCCGCCGTTCAGCCGGTCGGCGCCGGGGCCGCCGTTCATCTCGTCGTCGCCGGCGCCGCCGAACAGCTCGTCCTGCCCCGGCCCGCCGCGCATCCGGTCGTTTCCGTCGCCCCCGTCGAGACGGTCGCGTCCCGATCCGCCCAGCAGTTTGCTCGGGCCGGCGCTGCCGGTCAGACGGTCGTCGCCGCCGCCGCCGAAAAGGTCGCCGTGATAATCGGTGGTGATCAGCACGTCGTCGCCCGGGCCGCCCGTGTAGTCGCCCCGGCCCACGATCCGGTCGTCGCCGCCGCCGCCGTCGGCCCGGCTGACGCCCAGCTTGAGCTTGAAGACGTCGTCGCCCGCCCCGCCGAACAGTCGGCTGCCCCCGACGCCGCCGACGAATTTGTCGTCGCCGCGCCCGCCGAACAGGAAATCCCGGTGCCCGCCGCCGCCGCGCAGCAGGTCGTCGCCGGCGCCGCCCCAGATGCGGTCGCCGGCATCGCTTCGCCCGCCGATCAACCGGTCGTCGCCGGCGCCGCCCCGCAGTTCGGGCGACCCGATCTTGACGCGGCTCACCAGCACGTCGTCGCCGCCGTCGCCGCGCAGGTCGGCCGTGGCGCGCCGGGTCGTCAGCCGATCCTCGCCGGCGCCGCCGCGCAGGAACATCGCCCCGCGGCCGTCCGCGACCGAAAGGCGATCGGCCCCCTCGCCGCCGAAGAGCGCGCCGTGGGAATCGTCCTCGGCGGTCAGCACG
>JBCBYE010000148.1:0-8338 GCA_039816075.1 Pseudomonadota bacterium
CCATGGGCGCCCCGAACGCCCTGCGCGGGCGGTCCTATTCGGGCAACCTTTCGGCTCGCCAGACCCATGCGCTGGGGCTGCTGGGGATGCTGGCGGCGGACTACCACCCCGCCTCGATCCTGCCGGCCATGAAGATCCTGGCCGAGAGCGACCCCGACGGCCTGCCGGGCGCGGCGCGGCTGCTGGCCCAGGGGCCGGCGGAGGCGCTGGGACTGACCGATCGCGGCCGCCTGGCGCCGGGACTGCGGGCGGACCTGGCGGCGGTGGACCTGAGCGGACCGGGCCGCGCCGTGGCGACGTGGCGCGAGGGTCGGCCGATCCACAGCGATGGGACGTTGAGCGGGCTTTGAGGCCGCCGTCCGGCGTTCAGACTATTTTGGGCCGCGTTAGCCAACCGTTGCTGGCGCGAGCCCGTCTGCGGGTCTGACGGCTGCGGGCGGACCGCTTCGTTCGAGGGGGCGGGCGGCGGTCTTCGCTCCGGCGGGCGACGGGCTCCGGCGTTTCGGGCGGCTCCGCGACCTCGTTCTGGGCGAGCGCGCCCTCCGGTTCCCTCGGGAGCAAAGTGGCCGAGCGATCGAAAAACCCTTCGGGGTTTGGGGTCAGGTTCGGCGTTCGAGGGGCCTGCGCGGATCGACCGCGCGGGCGGCGCGGATCGCCTGCGTGGGCCGGACCGAACGCCTGCGCAGGCGGGGCCCACGCCCGGCCACGGCCCTCAGCGGGTGTCCACGGCGCCGGCGCCGGGGGCGAAGCCGTCGCCGACGCGGTCCAGGGCGAAGGCGCGGGGGGTCGCCCCCTCCGGCAGGGGGATGCCGTGACTGATGCGGAACCGGCCGTCGAAGGCGCCGATGAAGACGGCGCGGCCGGAGGCGAGCTGGGCGATGCGCGGCCCCGGCTCCAACGCGGCGCCGAGGCCGGAGAGGGCGTAGCCGCGCTCGGCATCGCCGCGCAGATAGCCCTCGGCCGAGAAGGCGTCGAGCCGCCGGTCGAGCAGCGGTCGCCCGACCTCGGCCGCCTCGGCCACGAAGCTGCCGGCGGAAGGCCAGCGGCCGGTCAGGACGTGGAACTCGCCCGAGCGCAGCGCGCCGGGCGGCGCCTGCACCACGGCCGGCCCGAGGCGCGCGGCGTCGCCGGCGCGGCTGCGCAGAACCTCGCCCAAGACGCCGGAGAGCACGTCGGGCGCCGCGTCGGCCACGGGATCGAGCCGTGAGGCCACCAGCACGTCGCCGCGCCACAGACCGCTGACCGCCAGACGGCGCCCGGCCGGCGCGCCGCCGACGGGCGGCGGGGCGCCCGGTTCGAGCTGCACCGCGAGGCCGACCACCTCCAGCCGCCCATCGGACGAGAGCGCGCGGGTGACGGGGCCTGCGACGGCGACGACCGCGCGCAGGCCGCGCAGCTCCAGCCCCGCATTGACGCGGGCGGCGCCGGCCTCGATCACATGGCCGGGCGCGAGGGCGAGGGGGCCGAGGGGCGAGGGCGCCTGGCGCGCATCGGTCAGCAGGGTGACGCCGTTGACGCGCAGGCTGCCGAAACCGGTCAGCGTGCCGATGACGCCCACGGTGATGCCGGTGCCGCCGATGCCGCCGCGCGGCTCCGCCCCGCCGGGGTCCTGGGGCGGGGGCGCGGGCGGGCCGTCGCCGCCGAGCTGCGCCAGCCGCTCGGGCGCCGCGCAGGCCGAGAGGGCCGCGGCGCCGAGCGAGGCCAGCGCCGTGCGGCGCGTGACGGGTGCGCCCTGGGTCATGACGCGCCTCCCTCGTCGCGTTGCGGATCGTCCGCCTGCGGGGCGGCGTGGAAATAGACGCCGAACCTGAACCGGCGGTCGCCGACGCCCTCGGCCACATCGCGCGCCTGCAGTTCGGCTGCAAGGGCGTTCAGCGTTTCGAGGGCCGCCTGACCCTGTTCGCGCGCGGCGCGTTCCAGCGCCTCGACCGAAGCCTCGGAGAGATGGTCGTAGAAGACGGCGCGTTCGAGGCGGCGGGGCGCCTCCGCCGCGGCGAGGAGGTTGCCGACGCCCGCGGCGGCGTGGTCGGAGAGGTTTTCGGCGAAGAGCGAGAGCTGTCGGTCGCCGGTGGCCGGCGTGGCGGCGGCCGAGAGGAGGGCGACGCGGGGGTCGTCGTCCTCATCCCCCGGCGCGGCGGTTTCGGCGACGAGGCCGAGGCGCAGCATGTCGTCGAGCACGGCGCGGGGGCGCACGTCCTTGCTGACCGAGGCGACGAGCGCGTCGAAGCCCGCCGGCCCGCCGCGGGGCAGCGCGGCAGGCGCGCCGCCCTCGGCCCGGCGGCGCGGATCGGCGAGCCAGCGCGCGGCCACGGTTTCGGAGATGGAGGCCCGCGGCGGCGCCCCGCCCGGCAGGCCGCCGGCGAGAATGTCGCGCACGTCCTTGCGGTGCACGCCGGTCATCAGGGCGATGCGGCTTTGGCTGGGCGCGGGGGCGGCGAGGCCCTGGGCGGCGCGCACCAGCTCTCCTTTGAGGATCGTCTGCAGGGCGCCGAGGCCGACCGCCCGCGCCACCGCGAGCCGCGCCAGCGGGCGCAGCACGGCGCGCAGGGCCGCCGCGACGGGCCCGTCGGGTCCGTCTGGTGCGCCTGGGGAAGGAGGGTCGGTGTCGGCCATGGCGAAAAGATATGTGGGATTTTTTCCCGCCGCAACCTTGACGGCGCGGCCGCACGTCGCACATGCCGCGTCAGTGGGAAAAATTCCCACGTCACTGATCGACACTCTGACCCCCCGCGCGCCGCCGAGGCGCCGGACGCCAGCAAAGGAGCATACCCATGGCCACCATCACCCAGATCGCCGTCGACTCGGGCGATTTCGACATTCTCGTGCAGCTGCTGACCGCGGCGGACCTGGCGGAGACGTTTGATTCGCCGGGCGATTTCACCGTCTTCGCGCCCACCGACGCGGCGTTCGCGCGCCTGGCGGGCACGCTGGGCTATGGCGGATCGCCCAACAACGAGGCCGCGGTGACGGCGTTCCTGGTGGAGGCGCTGACGGGCCTGGGCGGCGGCGATCCGCTGCCGCTGCTGACCGACATCCTGTCCTATCACGTGTCGGCCGGGGGCAAGACGCTGGCCGAGGTGGCGGCGCTGAGCGAGGTGGAGACGCTGGAGGGGTCGACGTTTCAGCCCGGGCCGAACGGCACGCTGATCGACCTGGATCCGGACGCGCCGGACCCGACGCTGGTGGCCACGGACATTCCCGCGGACAACGGCATCATCCATGCCATCGACGCGGTGCTGCTGCCGCTGGACGCGCCGACCTTCGCGCTGGCGCTGGGCGACGGCGGGGCGGATGCGCTGAGCGGCCGGGCCGAGGCGAACAACCTGGTCGGGCGCGGCGGATCGGACGTGATCCGCGGCGGCGGCGGGGACGACCTGCTTTACGGCGGCGGCGGCGCGGATCTGATGCGCGGCGGCAAGGGCGACGACGCGCTGACCGGGGGCGGCGGCTCGGACATCGGGCTGGGCGCGCGGGGCGACGATGCGCTGTTCGGCGGCGGCGCGTCGGACAAGCTGCATGGCGGGCGCGGCGCGGACGCGCTGAAGGGCGGCCAGGCGGGCGATCTGCTGTACGGCGGCAAGGGCGAGGACGACGTGGACGGCGGCGACGGGCGCGACCTGGTCGTCGGCGGGCGCGGCGACGACGAGATAACGGGCGGCGCGGGCGCCGACATCCTGCGCGGCGGCCGGGGCGAGGACGTGTTCGTCTACGAGACGGGCGACGGCCGCGACCGGGTCGGCGATTTCAAGCCGGGCGCCGATGCGCTGGACCTGTCGGATTTGGGCCTGGCGAGCTTCGCCGCCTTCGAGGCGCTGGCGCAGGGGCGCGGCCCGAACACGGTGCTGGATTTCGGCGACGGCGACGTGCTGACGCTGGCCGGCCTGCGCCCGGACGAGATCGGCGAGGGGGACGTGATCCTCTGATCGCCGACGCGCCGGCGGGCGTCGTTCAGCCCAGCGCCCGCCGGCGCACCTGCTGGAAGTTGAAGCTGACGGAGATCCGCTCCCCCGCCTCGCCGGAGAGGGGGCAGCGGTTCACCTCCACCTCGTGGTAGAGCCAGGAGGGGAAGAGGACGAGGCGGCCGGCGCTCGGCTCGAAGTTCACGGTGTTCCACTGCGCGGCGTCGACGGTTCGGTCGGGGTCGTAGACGGGGGGCGCCATGTTGCGCGCCTCCCGCGGGTCCTGAAAGACGATGCGGCCGGCCTCCTGCGGGGCGAGGACCCAGTAGACGCCGCTCCACAGCGAATGGGGGTGGTTGTGGAGCCGGTTGTAGCCGCCGGGCGGGTTAATGTTGCCCCACATGGTGTCCATGGTCAGCTCGTATTTGGGGCTGTAGGCGCAGGCGGCGGCGATGTCCTGCGCGGTGGTCTGGATGCGGTCGCGCAGGGGCGCGAATTCGGGCCGTTCGTGCATGTCGACGGGGCTGTGCCAGGAGCCGGCGCGGCGGGCGTTGGAGCGCTGGATGCCGTCGGGGTCGGCGTCGCGCCAGGCGCGGATGTCGCGGGCGAGGGCCTGGTTGAAGGGCTCGGCGCCGTCGAAGTCGCGATAGAAGATCTGGGTTGGGAAATAGCTTTCGAGCATCATCGCGCCCATGGCGACGTCGGCGTCCTTCCCCTGGCTCATGGTCCCTGCATCCCTCGATCCTGCATCCCTCGACCCTGCGGCCCGTCGAGGCGTCCCTCGACCCTGCGGCTTGTCGAGGCGTCCCTCGACCCTGCGGCCTGTCGAGGCGTCCCTCGACCTTGCGGCCTGTCGAGGCGTCCCTCGACCTTGCGGCGTGCCGCGGCGTCCCTCGATCCTGCGGCGTGTCGCAGCATAGGTCGACCTGAGGGGGCGCCGAGGCCTTCTTCGGTCCTATGCCGCGGCGAGGCGTCTCATAGGCCTTTGCCCCGCGGCGGCCAACTTCGGCCACACGACCCGCCGAGACGTCCAGCGATCCGCTTGCCGGCCCATGCGCCCCTCGGTCTCGCGGCTCGCCGGGGCGCTTTGCGGTCTCATCGACCGCCGAAGGCCTCTCTCGGTCCCATGACCCGCCGCGACGTGGCGCAGCCACGCGGCCCGGAGCGGCATGGCGCCCCTGTTCGAGGCCGCGGCGGCGGCGGGGCTTCGCCGGCGGTCCCGCCTCGTCGGAGCCTCGTCGGCCGCCGGGTCATGTCCGACGGTCCGGCGGATCACGCGACGGCGACGGGGGGCGGCGGGTCGAAGGCGAGGAGGGGGCCCTCCTCGATGATGCGGGCGAGGCGCGCCAGGTCGAGGGCCTGGTCGTAAAGGGCGAACTCGTCGAGCTCTCCGTCATAGGGGGCGATGAGGGCGTCCTCGACCGTGCCGGGCGCGTCGGGATCGGCGCCCGGCGGCACGGCGGCGAGGTCGATCGCGGCGCCCAGCACGAAGGAGGCGCCGGACGCGGGCAGCGCCTGCACCGCAGGCAGGCGCGCCGCCTCGGCCCCGTCGATGAAGAGGGCGAGGCCCCCGGCATCCGCCACCAGCGCCAGATGCGTCCAGACGCGCGGCGCCGGCGCCGGCGCCGAAACCTGCGAGACGACCCCGCCCGCAACCGCGCGCAGGGTGAGCGCGCCGCCGTCGAGCGAGAGGGTCAGCGCGTCGTCCGGCCCCGCGGCGCGCGACAGGAGCGTGCCGCCCGAGGCGGGATCGGCGGCGCGGGCCCAGAGCTGCACCGTCGCCTCGCCCTCGGCGAAGCCGGCCTCGGGCGCCGCCACCACGGGCGCCTGCGTCGCCACTACCACGGGCGCCTGGGGCGCCGGCGCGGGGAAGAGGGCCAGCGGGTCGAACGGAACGGTCTCGATCAGATCGAGCGCCACGGCCCGGTCCTGCACCCCGTCGGCGGCGTCGAAGTCCGGCGCGGCCAGCGGCTGCGCGGCGAGCGACCAGAAGGCGACCGGCGCCAGCGTCGCCGGCGGCGGGACCGCGGCGTCGTCGTCGAAGATGTCGAAGGGCACGCCCAGACCCGGATCGAGGCGCACCACGTCGGCGCCGCCGCCGACCTCCACCATGATCGAGGTCACGCCCTCGGCCGTCAGGTAGCGCAGGCCGGCCTCCCCCCCGGGCAGGACCAGCGCCTGCGCCGCGGCGTCGAGCGGCAGGTCGGGCGCCGCCGTGAGCGCCCAGACGTCCACCGGGGCGCGCCCGGCGATCTTGACGTCGTCCACCACCAATCGCTCGAACCACGAGGAGAAGCGCGAGGTGATGCGCAGCTGGGCCGAGGCGGCGTCGTCGGGCAGCGCATAGGTCAGATCGCCGCCCGAGGGGTCGATGGTCTGCCCGGTGCGCGCGCCGGTGAAGAGGCCTGTGGCGGGGTCGAAGCGGAAGAAGTCGAGGCGCTCGTACTCCCCGTCGCCGTAGCGGATGTCGAGGTAGAAGACGTCGTTGCGGAAGGCGAAGGCGTCCGAAAAGCGGCCCGGCCGGTCCACGGCGAGGTTCAGCGTCAGCTCCGCCTCGCGCAGGCCGGTTAGGTCGGCCGGCGTGAAGGCGAGGCGTCGCTGCCCCAGGCCCGGAAGCTCCGCCGCGCCGTTGCGCAGACGTTTGAAGCCCCAGGCGACGGCGTCGCCGGCGTCGGGCCCTTCGAAATCCTCGGACAGGCGCACCGTCTCGCCGGCCTGCAGCGGCGCGTCGACGACGGCGTCGCGGGTGGCGCGCAGGCGCACCTCGTCGATGCCGATGCGCTCCCGCCGCTCCGTCAGGTCGGCGACGATGCGGAACTGCGCCGTCTGCACGGCGTCGTCGACGGCGTAGTCGAGCTGCCCGACGGTACGGGAGAAGGTCTGCCCGGTGATCGAGCCGGTGAAGACCTGCGTGGACGGATCCACGATGAAGCGGTCGAGCGTGACGAAGGCGCCGCCGTCGAGGCTGACCTGAACTTCGAGACTGTCGGCGCCGGGGCCGAACGCCTCGAACCAGCCGTTGAGCACGCCGATCTCCACGCTGAAGACGGCGTCGCGACGGTCGGACAGATCGGCCGCGACGAAGGTGACGGCGCCGTCGCGATTGCCGCGGGCCACGGCCTCGGACCCGATGACGACCAGGTCGGACTGGACGACGTTCGGCGAGGCGTCGGGGAAGAAGCCGCTGTCGAAATCCTCGGCCAGCAGGGTTTCGCGCAGGGGGGCCAGATCCTCGGCCGCGACGGGGCGCAGGTCGATCGCGTCGTCGTCGGAGGTGCCCACGATGCGCAGGACGCCGGTTTCGTCGAGCGTGACGCCGGCGGTGGTGGCGAGGGTCGTCGCGGCGTCGGAGGCGCCGGAGAGGTCCGTCACCGTGACGGCGATCTGGTAGACGCCCGGTTCGGCATAGACGTGCTGCGCGACGAAGCTGCGCGCGCCCACCGGCAGGTCGTCGAAGGTTTCGGTCGTGCCGTCGCCCCAGTCGACCGTGACCGTGTGCACATCGGCCGGGTCGGGGTCGGCGAAGGCGAGCTCCAGCCGCGCGGGCGCGCCGGCGGGGGCGGCGGCGGGCGTGGCGAGGGAGCTGGTCAGGCGCGCCACCTCCGGCCCCTGATTGACGAGGGCGATGGCGCGCTGGGCCATGGCCTGGCCGCCGTCGTCGTCGGTCAGCACCGCGGCGACGGTGAAGGGGGCGCCGTCGATCGGGTCGTAGACATGGCTGGCGGTGAAGGTCCGCGCGGCCTGGTCCACCGTGGCGGTCACGGGGGCGGAGCCGTCGCCCCAGTCGATCATCACCGCATGGACGTCGAGGGGCGAGGCGTCGGCGAAGGTGCCCACGACGGTCAGCGCGCCGTCGGGGCCGAGGGTGGGCGTGGAGAACGCGAAGGGCTGGCCGGCGCCGGTGGGCACGAAGACCGGCGCGGCGTTCTGCACGGCGAGCTGCACGGCGGCGGCGGGGCCGAGATCGGTCCCGTCGCCGGGCGTCGCCGTGATGTCGAAGAGGCCGTCGGGGCCGTCCTGCGCCCCGGCCAGGCTGGGCAGGTCGTCGTCGGCGAAGACGCGCCGCGCCTCGAACGCGCCGGTGAGGGCGTCGACGGCGACGACCTGGGGCGGCGTCTCGTCGCCCCAGTCGATGGAGACGGTCGGCATGTCGAGCGCGCCGGGGTCGAGGACCGTGCCGCGCAGCACCGCCTCCTGCCCCTCGATCAGCGCATCGGCGTCGAGGGCGAGGGCGGCGAGGACGGGCGGCAGATTGGCGACGACGGCCGACAGCGTCTGCGGCGCGCCCGCGGCCCCGTCGTCGTCGAAGGGGACGAGGACGACGGCGTAGGTCCCGTCCTGGGCGTAGACATGGGTGAAGACGAAGGCGCCGCCGGCGGGGACGGCCAGCGTCTGCACGGTTCCGTCGCCCCAATCGACCTGCAGGGTCAGCGCGTCGA
>JBCBYE010000261.1:0-6197 GCA_039816075.1 Pseudomonadota bacterium
ACCGTGGTCTTGCCCTGGATGACCTCGACGACCAACGCTGATTTGCGCTTGGCCGTCCAACGTTTGATCCCGTCTTCCATCGTCATGCTCATCGCTACCTCTCTCCATGTAGCATGAGCAGAAAATCACTGGGTCGGTACATCTTTGCCTTCCTCGCGATGCGGCAGCCGATCCTGCTGCAGCTTCTGGCCTATAGCGGTCTTGCGCCGGAGACGCAGGCCGCGCTCTACGACCGCATCGTGACGGTCAGCGGCGCCACGCTGAAGGGCACATTGGCGATCGGCTTCGCGCAGGGCGGGCTGGGCGGCCTGGGGCTTTGGGTGGCGGGCGTCGAGGGCGTCGCGTTCTGGAGCGTCGTCATAGTCGTGCTGTCGGTCATTCCAGCGGTCGGACCGTTGTTGGCGCTGATCCCGATCGCCATCGCGCTGATGATCGACGGCCAGATGACGACAGGCATCGGCCTTGCGGTCTGGGGAATCGCCGTTGTCGGCGCCATCGACAACATCCTGCGCCCCATGCTGGTCGGTCGAGAGGCGGCGCTGCACGATCTGATGATCCTGATCTCCACGTTGGGCGGACTCGTGGTCTTCGGCGCGGCGGGGCTGGTTCTCGGGCCGGTCTTGGCGGGGCTTTTCGTATCGCTATGGGACACGCTGAAGACTTCCCTGGCAGCGCCGGCACAAGCATCGGATGAGCGGGACGTCAAAGGCGGACACGGCCGGTCGGCGGGCGCCTGACCCGTGTGCCGATAGAAGGAGGATGCCGATATGCTTGAACAGGTTCTGATCCTTTTTCCGGTTTTGCTGATCGGATATGCCCTCTATTCGGGCTGGCTGAAAAAAACGCCGATCACCATGCCGATGGTGTTTCTGGCCTTCGGCTATGGGGCCACGCAGGTGCTGGGTGTCGATCGGATCGGCGACCGTGACCTGCTGTATTATGGCGCCGAGGCCGCGCTGGCGCTGCTGCTGTTCGCCGATGCCTCCATGGCGAAAAGCCGGATCGTGGAAAAATCTGGTCTGAACCTGTTCCGGATGTTGGCCCTTGGTCTGCCCATGATGATCGGTTTGGGGGCGCTGACCGCGTGGGCGTTCCTGGAAGACTGGCCCTTTTGGGAGCTTTTCCTGATCGCCACGATCCTCGCGCCAACCGACGCCGTTCTGGGCCAGGCCGTCATCAGCAACCCGTCCGTGACCGAAAGAGACAGGACCGTCGTTCTGGTCGAAGGCGGATTCAACGATGGCCTTGCCCTGCCGTTCCTGGTGCTTTTCGGCGCGCTTGCCGTGGGCGGGACGAGCCCGGAGGCGACCGGCGCCGGATTCCTGATCTATCTGGCCGAGCAGCTCGGCGTCGGCGCGCTTGTCGGCGCGGCCTTGGGCTATGGGGTTGGATTTTCCATCAGGTCCGCCAGCAATGCGGGACATATGGACCAACACTATGTCGGCATCGCAACCTTTGCCGCCGTCCTTCTGATCTTCGTGCTGTCGCAGGCTCTGGGCGGGAACCCGTTCGTCGCCGTCTTCATCGCGGGCTTTCTGTTCGCGGAAGGCGCAAAGGAGCGGGGCCAAGCCGCGGCCCATTTCGCCGAGAACGACGGCCACGCATTCGCGATCCTAAGCTTCTTTTTCATCGGTGCGGTGATGGTTCCCGACATGATCCTGCACGCGACCTGGGCGCACTTTGCGATGGTCCTCGTGTCCCTGTTCATCCTGCGCCCGCTCGCGATCTGGCTGTCGCTTATCGGCAGCGACGTGAAACCCGCGTCCCGGCTTCTGATCGGCTGGTTCGGTCCGCGCGGCCTCGCAACAGCGCTCTTTGCGATCTTCGTGCTGAACCAGTTCGAAGGATTGCAGAACTACCAGGATATGCTCGCGATCGCCGCTCTGGCTGTCGTGACCTCCGCCGCGCTGCACGGGGTGAGCGCCTGGTTCGCCCCGCGTCCGTTCTATGCGCCGGGACGCTGACCCATGTCAGGCCTTTGGGACAAGCTGGTCAGTTTGCGGGAGCGCATTCATCTGCGTCTGTTTCTGGGGGCCTCGGATGAGCCCTCGGAGGATGAGATCGCCTACTTTGCCGAACACCCGGATCAGATCGATGAAATCAGCGAACCCATGCGGCTGCATCGCCTGTTCCTTTGGTTCGCGGTGGTCTCAGGGGTCCTGATCGTCGGCTTGGCGAAGGTCCTCGGGACCGTTGAAGATCCGGACTACTTCAGCGGCGTCTGGCGGGAATTCGTGGTCGACATCGTCTTCGAGGCCGGCGTCGCGCTGATCGGCGCCGGCGTAACGGCCTATTTCATGGGCGTCCTGCTCAACAACCAACAAGCCAAGACCAAACGTTGGCGCAAGCAGCTCCGTGCGGCCATCGCCCGCAAGAACAGCGAAACGGCGGGTCTGTCGTGAGGGCGCGCGCCTGTCGCGACCGCAGCGAACTCCGACAATCCGATCCTGTTGATTTTCGCCACGGTCCCGCAGCGCGCGAAGCGGCCGCATGTTCCAAAAATCTTCAAGGGCGGCGAAGTCCGCAACACGGTCGAACCGTGCGTCCGCCGCGAACGACGGTCGTGGAACCGGCGAACCGGCGCGTTTCAGGCGCTCCCGACGACCGCTTTCGGGAAGGAGCGTTGCGCCGACGCGATCGTGCCGGAGTTCGTCGGGGAAAGCGACGATCTTCGCGGCGGCGCCGCCGCGCGCAATCCGCGACACCCCTCGGGACGGCGGTGCGCCGAACATGAAGGATCACGGACAGGGCCGGCCCTTCGCCCAAAACGGGTTGGGACCGTTCTCAGGCCCGGCTCACGGCGCTCCCCTAGGAGCCCGCCGGCTACGACGCCTTCTTCGATGAGCTCGCCAAGCCGACCAGCGCCGACGAACTCAAGCTCGCTCCGCTCGAGGCGCGGCTGGGCGGCGCATTCCGCCACGCCCGCGACGACGCGATCCTCCTGCAGCGGCAGGAGAGCCTATGGAGCGCGATCGGCGGCCTGCTGCAGCGCGTCGCCTCCCCGGCCTTTCCGGCACGGGCCGACGCGCGTCCGAGGACCCGCAACGACGGCGCGCGGCAGACCTGCGTCCTGCCCGATGCGGCGCGGGTGCAGGATCCGCCCTTCCGGCTGAACCGCGACGACGCCCTGCGCTGGCTGGTCGCCCGGATCGCGGACCAGCGCGCCGGCGATCAGCCGCAGGTTCCGCGCCGCGCCTGTCGGGACAGGGGCGAGCGGGGACCTACCCTGGCGCCGATGCCGGCTGCGGTGCGGGCGGACGGGTCCGCGGGGGCGCTGCTCTTCGTCATCGGTCTGTTGCCACATCGCCATGCGGCGGACCTGCCGGCGCAGGCCTTCGGCGACGGCCGCACCCTGGCCGACATCGCGGCGGAGCGGGACCGGTCGTTCGCCGCCATCCGCACGCAGCTCCGCAGCCTGCTGCAAAAGACCGACATCGGCTCCCTGGCGAAGCTGATGCGCATGCTGCACAGCCGCGGCCGCTTCTTGCGCGCGATGCCAGCGGTGGTGCGGACCGGCCCGCAGGCCCCCCGGCGGCGGTTCCACGTTCTGCGGCCGGGCGGAGGCTCGGCCGACGTCCGGATCCTCGGCGATGCGGTGGGGCGGCCGACGGCGTGCCTGCACGGCCCGTTCCTCTTCACCGTCGCGCCGACGGTCGAGGCGGCGTTCCGCGACGCGAGGCTCTGCAGCGTCTCCATCCGCCGGCCGGGCTTCGGCGGCGATCCTCGATCAGCTCGGCGCAGCCTCCGCGCCCGTCTCCCGCCCCGCCTCCCGCGCCGCATGAGGGCCAAGGACCCGGGCGCCCCGATCCTCCGCCCGCCTCGCCCCGACCCGCGCCATGCCGCAGCCGCGGGCCCTTGCCTCGACCGCCCGCAGCCGCTTCCCTTCCTCCATCGCATGCGCCGAGGGACCCGCCATGACCGACCGCCGCTTCGACATCGCCGTCATCGGCGCCGGCATCGCCGGGGCCTCGGCCGCTGCGCATCTGGCCGCGGACGCCCGCGTCGCCCTGCTGGAGATGGAGGCGCGCCCGGGCGTCCACACCACCGGCCGCTCCGCCGCGCTGTTCTCCAAGACCTATGGGCCGGCCCCGATCCGCGCCCTCTCCCGCGCCTCCGAGGCGTTCTTCGACGCCCCGCCGTCCGGCTTCGCCGCCGCGCCGATCCTCACGCCCCGCGGCTGCCTGTTCACCGTGCGCGACGACCAGGCCGCCGCCGCCGACGCCCTCGCGGCCGAGCTGGGCGACGCCGTCGCCCGCATTCCGGCGGCCGAGGCGCGCGCGCTATGTCCCCTGATCCGCGACGGCTACGCCGCCGAAGCGCTGTGGGACGACGCAGCCCGCGACATCGACGTGGACGCGCTGCATCAGGGCTTTTTGCGCATGGCCCGGGCCGCCGGCGCGGAGCTGATCGCCAAGGCCCCGGTCTCGTCGCTGGCCCGCGACGGCGACGCCTGGCGCATCTCCACCCCCGCCGGCGACCTTCTCGCGGACGTCGTGATCGACGCCGCCGGCGCCTGGGCGGACGAGGTCGCCGCCCTCGCCGGCGCCGCCCCGCGCGGCCTGACGCCCAAGCGGCGCACCGCGCTGATCGTCGCCGCGCCCGACGGCGTGGACCCCGCCCCCTGGCGCATGGTCGTGGACGTCGAGGAACGGTTCTACCTCAAGCCAGAGGCCGGCAAGCTGCTGATCTCCCCCGCCGACGAAACCCCCTCCGCCCCCTGCGACGCGCAGCCGGAGGAGCTGGACGTGGCCCTCGCCGTCGATCGCATCGAACGCGCCTTCGACCTGCAGGTCCGCCGGATCGAGCACAAATGGGCCGGCCTGCGCAGCTTCGTCGCCGACAAGCATCCGGTCATGGGCTTCGCGCTCGAGGCGCCGGGCTTCTTCTGGCTTGCGGGCCAGGGCGGCTACGGCATCCAGACGGCGCCGGCGGCCGGCCGCCTCGCCGCCGCGCTGGCGCTGGGCCGCCCGGCGCCGCAGGACATTCTGGATCAGGGGCTCGACCTGGACGACATCCACCCCGGCCGCCCGGCGCTGGCCGCCTGACGCCGCGCGCCGCCCGCTCAGCGCGCGATGTAGACCGAGGCCTTGGCGTGCCGCGCCACGCGCGCCGCGTTTGGCCCGAGGATCTGATCCGCCAGGTCCGGCTTGCTCGCGCCGATGACGATCAGGTCCGCGTCGACCTTCTCGGCCGCGGCCAGCACCTCCTCGTAGACGTTGCCCAGGCCGACCACGTGGCGCACCGGGCCGTGCCCCGGCAGCGTCTCTTCCACGAAGGCGTGCAGCGCCGCGTTCGCCGCCGCCACCGCCTTCTTCAGCGTGCCGTCCTCGAAGAACGAGGCGACGAAGCCGTTGCCGTAGTCCGGCACCACCGTGATCACGTCCAGCTCCGCGCCGTCCAGCGCCGCCAGCTGCGCGGCGCGCTTCAGAACCGCGGCGGACGGCACGGGATGAGTCAGATCGATGGCGGCGAGAATGCGCGTGCTCATGCGGCGACCTCCTTGGGCGCTCGGCCGATGCGGCGCGATTGCAGCAGATAGACCAGTCCGATCAGCGCGAACGCCGGCAGGTAGAACACCTCCTTGGGCAGGCGGTCCGCCGCGACGTCGATCTCCTTGATCTCCCAGTCGAAATCGATGCCCAGCTGTTCCGCCGGGCCGCCGAAGGACAGGTTGTCGACGTAAAGCGCGCCCTCCTCTTCGCGCAGCTCCAGCCCCGCGCCGTCCAGCAGGCGGCCGACGCCGTCCGGCCCCGCGGGGCCCAGCGGCAGCAGGTAGCGGGCGTCGATCATGTCGCCCTCCAGGCTTTCGCCCGACAGGCGCACGCGCAGGGTTGCGCCGTCCTCCGCCGCCGCGGCCATCTCGTAGATCGCCGCGGCGGGGCGCGTTTCGAACTCGGGCGCGATCTGGTTGAGGAAATAGCCCGGCCGGAACAGCACGAAGGCCGCCGCGATCAACAGCGCGCTTTCATAGATGCGGCTGCGCGTCATGAACCAGCCCATGGTGCCCGCCGCGAACAGCAGCATCGCCGCCAGCGCGATGATGAAGACGAAGATCGCCTGCAACGGCCCCACGTCGATCAGCAGCAGATCGGTGTTGAAGATGAACAGGAACGGCAGCAGCGCCGTGCGGATCGAGTAGAAGAAGGCCTGAAAGCCGGTCTTCAGCGGATCGCCCTTGCTGATCGCCGCCGCGGCGA
>JBCBYE010000037.1:0-14061 GCA_039816075.1 Pseudomonadota bacterium
CAAGACCCGCCCTCCGAGACCTGGCCAGCCGCGCTTTGCGCGGCCGCGTCACGAGGGGGGTCGATCCCCCCGAGGGGCGCACGCCCGTCCCCCGCGGGCCGGGACGGATCCGGCGAAACCTCAGTCGGCGGGCGTCATCCGGCCCATGACCCGCTCGCGGCGCCAGATCTCGCGCCACAGCATCATCGCCCAGTGGCAGATCACCAGCGCGAACGTCAGATAGATCGCGCCCCAATGCAGCAGCGCGAAGCCGGGGATCAGACCCTTGACCGCGGTCACGCCGATGGCCGCCAGCAGCGCGCGGTGCAGCCAGGCGTGGCGCATGCGCCAGGGCTCCTCCAGCGTCCCGGGCGCCGACATGCGGCCCACCGTCAGCACCCGCAGGATCCACAACGCCGCCACGCCCGCGAAGATCCACGAGATGCCGGAGCGCACGCCGGGATCCTCGGTCAGCAGCTTCAGGCCAAGGAACCCCGCGGTCATCCAGTGCAGCATCGCGCCGGTGGAGCGCTTGCGCCACCAATCGGCGGGGGTGGGCGGGACGGCCTCGCTCATCCCGCCGCCTCCGCCCCCTGCGACGCGGGCGGGGCCGTCATGGGGCAGGCGGCCTCGCGGCTGACCAGATCGAAGACGAACAGGAACTTGGCCATGCCGGTGAGGATCGCCATGACCATGCCCAGCTCGAAGATCTGGCCGTCGTCGAAATGGGGCGACAGCTCCGCATGCAGGGCGGGCGAGAGATGGCCGTCGAAATTGCTCATCTCGATCTGCTCGGCGAGGCGCAGCACCGCCCGCTCCGCCGCGTCGAAGACCGGCGAGGCGGGATCGCCGAGCGCGTCGAGCTGCGCCTGGGTCACGCCGGCCTCCAGCGCCGCCAGCCGGTTGCCGCGGTTGCAGAAGGCGCAGCCGTGCAGGGTGCTGAGCTTCATGCGCGCCAGCTGCTTGAGGCGCACCGCGACGCGGCCCCGGTGGAACATCTCGCCGTAGAAGCGGTCGTAGTACCATTCGAGCGTCTCGGGCGCGTTGCCGGCCGCCTCGATCAGCACCGCCTCGCCCCGGTCGCGCATGGCGGCGTCGTGCAGGTCGCCCAGGCGCGGCGGCAGGGCGTCGCGGGGAATGCGGGCGAGGGCGGGGTCGGGCATGGCGGGGCCTCCGGTCGGGCGCATCGAACGGAGGGCAAGATGGCGCATCCGCCGCGGGTTTACAGCCCTGGCCCGGCGCCGGCCCGGCGGCGAGGACGTCATCGGCGCGGCGGGTCGGAGCGCCGGCGACGATCGCGTCGTCTCCAGCCTCGTTGCGCAGGCCGCGGGAGCCGCCCCGTCCGGGCCCGGATCGACCCTGCAGACGCCGGCACGCCGCGTTCGGCATGGCGCGGCGCCCAGGCGGGTCGGCGCTGGACAGCCGGGGGCGCGGCGGACCATGGTTCCGGCATGCCCGATATCGTCCGCATCGCCTGCGGCGCCGGCTTCGCCGGGGACCGCTTCGACGCCGCCGTGCCGCTGGTCGCCGAGCTGTCGCGCCAGACCGGCCCCCGCTACCTGATGTTCGAGGTGCTGGCCGAGCGAACGCTCGCCGTCGCGACGCTGGAGAAGGGGCGCGATCCCGAAGGCGGCGGAGCCTCGCCCTGGCTGGAAAAATACCTGGAGCCGGTGCTGGCCGACGCCCTGGCCGCCGGCGTGCGCATCGTCACCAACATGGGCGCGGCCAACCCCCGCGCGGCGGCGCGGCGCGTGCATGCGCTGGCGGCGCGGCTCGGCCTGCGGCCGCCGAAGGTGGCGGTGCTGGAGGGCGACGATCTGCGCGAAACCCATGACGACGCCGCGATACGGGCGCTGGAGATCTTCGACGGGGCGGAGGTGCTGGGCCAGCCCATCCTCGCCGCCAACGTCTATCTGGGCGCCCGCGCGGTGGCGGCGGCGCTGGACGGCTGCTGCGAGATCCTGCTGGTGGGCCGCACCACGGACAGCGCCCTGGCGCTGGGGCCGCTGATCCACGAATTCGGCTGGGCGGAGGACGCGCTGGACCGGCTCGCGGCCGGCACGCTGGTCGGGCATCTGCTGGAATGCGGCGGGCAGGTGACCGGCGCCTATTTCGCCGATCCCGGCTTCAAGGACGTGCCGGATCTGGCGCGCGTGGGGTTCCCTCTGGCCGAGGTGGCGGAGGACGGGACGGCCGTGATCGCCAAGGCCGCCGGAACGGGGGGCTGCGTGACGCCGGCGACGGTGACCGAGCAGATCCTCTACGAGATGCACGATCCCGCCGCCTATCTGGTCCCGGACGTGACGCTGGACGTGACCGAGGTGCGCCTGACGCAGGAGGGGCCGGACCGCGTCCGGGTGGAGGGCGCGCGCGGCCACGCGCCGCCCGAAACGCTCAAGGCCACGGTCTGCGTCGAAGGCGGCTGGCTGGGCGAGGGCGAGATGACCTATGCCGGGCCCAACGCCTATGCCCGCGCGCGGCTTGCGGCCGAGGTGGTGAAGGAGCGGCTGCGGATGCTGGGCGTGCAGCACCGCGCGCGCTTCGACCTGATCGGCGCGGGGGCGAGCCATGACCGAGGGGACCTGGCGCGCACCCATGCGCGCGGCCTGCCGGTCGATGGCGAGTATCGCATGCGCGCGGCGCTGATGGCGCCGGAGAAGGCGCCGGCGCAGACGCTGGTGGACGAGGTGATGAGCCTTTACTGCTCCGGCCCCGCGGCGGGCGGCGGGTTCCGCAGCGCGGTGACGCCGCAGGTGGCGACGGCCTCGGTGCTGATCCCGCGCGAGGCGGTGTCCGCGGGCTGGGCGGAGGTGGCGCCGTGAGGGTTCCGCTGCACGCGGTCGCCCACGGCCGGGCCGGGGACAAGGGCGACGCCTCGAACGTCTCGGTGATCTGCTATCGGCCGGAGGCCTGGGCGTCGGTCAAGGCCCAGGCCACCGAGGCGACGGTGCTGGAGGCGTTCCGCCACCTGGGCGCGCGGCGGGTGCGCCGCTACGCCCTGCCGAAGCTGCGGGCGCTGAACTTCGTGATCGAGGGCGTGCTGGACGGCGGCGTCAACCGCTCGCTGGGCCTGGACCGGCACGGCAAGACGCTGAGCTTTCTGATGCTGGGCGAGATCGAGGTCGAGGTGTCGGAGGAGATGCTGCCGGAGGGCTCGCCCTATCTAGACCGGCGCTGAGGGGGCGAGAGCGCCGATGGCAGGGGCGAGGAGGGCGGTCCGGCCCTCGTCCGCTCCGACGCGCGGACATCGGCCCCGCCCGCACGCCCCCTCCATTCGTCGCGCGCCGGCTCAGCCGGGGGAGTCGAGCGAGTAGCGCTCGCGCAGCTTTTCGAGCCCGGCTTCGGCGCCGTACTCGTTCTGCAGCCGGGCCATTTCGGCGTCGCGGCGGCGGAATTCCTCGATCAGCTCGTCCGCCGCGTCGCCGTCGCCCAGCGCGTCGAGGCCCTTGCGGGCCAGCAGCACCGCGCTTTCGAACGTTTCGCGCACCACGTCGTGGGCGCCGGCGTCGCGCAGCTCCCATTCGGAAAAGCGGTCGTAGGTGTCGACGAGGATGCGCGCCTTGGGAAAGCGGTCGCGGATCCGAACCACGGCCTCGCGGGCGCCGTTGCGGTCGTCGATGCACAGGAAGATGATGTCGGCCTGCTCCGCCCCCGCCATCTTCAGAACGTCGATGCGCGTGGCGTCGCCGTAGTAGACGCGGTTGCCGAAGGTGGCGGCCATGCGGATGCGGCGCGGCGAGTTGTCGATCAGCGTCACGTCGTAGCCGCGCAGGCGCATCACCCGGCCCACGACCTGGCCGACGCGGCCGAAGCCGGCCACCAGGATGCGCGCCCGCGGCGCCTGGGCGGGATCGGGCATGTCCTCGCCCGCATGGTCGTCGTCCTCCGACGGGATGTGGCGATCCGCCAGGCGCAGCGCCAGCGGCGTCAGCACCATGGACGCGGTCACGAGCGCGGTGAGGAGGGACCGCATCTCCCCCTCCAGCAATCCGCCCACGGCGGCGGCGGCGAAGAGCACGAAGGCGAACTCGCCCCCCTGCCCCAGGGTCGCGGCGATGCGCAGCGCGTCGGCGCGCGAACTGCCCATGGCCATCGACAGCCCCGCGAGGATCGCGCCCTTGAGCACGAAAAGGCCCAGGGCGCCCAGCACCACCACCGCCCAGGACCCCGCCACCACGTTCCAGTCGATGGTCATGCCGAAGGACATGAAGAAGAGGCCCAGCAGCAGGCCGCGGAAGGGTTCGATATCCGCCTCGAGCTGGTGCCTGAACTCCGTCTCCGCCAGTAGCACGCCGGCGATGAAGGCGCCCATGGCCATGGAGAGCCCCACGGCGTTCATCAGCAGCGCCGAGGCGACGACCACCAGCAGGGCCGTGGCGGTGAAGACCTCGTCCGCCTTGGAGCGGGCCACCAGCACGAAAAGCGGCTGCAGGCCGAAGCGGGCGATGGCGATCAGCGCCGCGATGGCCGCGACGGCGAGCGCGAACTGCGCCAGGCCCGACATGTCGGATTCGCCCGTCGAGGGCGCCAGGATCGCCACCAGCGCCAGCAGCGGCACGATGGCGAGGTCCTGGAACAGCAGGATCGAGAAGGCGCGCGCGCCGAAGGGCAGGTTGATCTCCCCCCGCTCTCGCATCAGCTGCACCGCGAAGGCGGTTGAGGAGAGCGCCAGCGCCGCGCCGATGGCCAGCGCCGCGCGCCAGTCGAAGCCGAAGAGCAGCAGCAGGATCAGCAGCGCGAGCGTCGTGGCGCCGACCTGCGCCGCGCCGAGGCCGAAGATCTCCACCCGCAGGCGCCAGAGCCGCGCGGGCCGAAGCTCCAGCCCGATGACGAAGAGCAGCAGGACCACGCCGAACTCGGCGAAGCCGACGACCGTTTCCACCTCCGCCACGAGGGCGAGGCCGAAGGGGCCGATGGCGGCCCCCGCGGCGAGGTAGCCGATGACGGAGCCCATCTGCAGCCGCTTGAAGAGCGGCACCGCCACGACGGCGGCGCCGAGGAACACGGCCGCGGTCTCCAGAAAGCCGGTCTCGGCGCCTGCGGCCATGGTTTCACCTTCGAAATCGGTCGATTGCACGCCGATCCTGCATCGGCTTGAGACGCACTATAGCGGGACCTGCGCCGAAACGGGTCCGACCATGGCGCCCCGGCGGCGTCGAAAGCCGCGACGCGTCGCGCGAAAGGCACGCTTGGCGGACCGAAACGGGAAATCGACGGCGCAGGCGGCGACGCGATCGGGTGTCCGACGTCCCGACCGCGCGTTCGCATCGGGTCGTCGTGTCCATCGAGACTGGGAAAACTGCGGAGATCGCAAGGATGCGCCGCGTCCTTCTCGCCGTCGCGGCGTCGGGCCGGACGGCTTGACGCCGAACGTTTCGGTCGGCTGCTTCGACGACGGCGCCGGCGACGCGTTCTTCGGCATGACGTCGACGGCCGACCCGGGCTCGCAGGTGAGCCTGGAGAGCTTAGAGCCGTCGTCGTTCCTGGAGGACCTCTCGACCGACGTGCAGGTCTGCAACCGGTCCGGCGTGATTTTCGACGGCGGCGAGTTCCTGGCGAGCGGATCGGACGGGCACTGCGACTTCGCCCAGCAGAGCAGCCGGATCGGCCAGTGGATCGAGATCCAAGCGGACACCTCGCGCCTCGGTTGGGTGAGCGACCACATCGGGCTCGACAACGCGACGGTCTCGCAGTTCGCGACGCCGAAGCCGCGGCCGCCGAGCGGGGGCGTGCCGTCGCCGGCGGCGGCCCGGCTTCTGTTGGGCGACCTGGGCGCGCTGGCCGGGGTCAGGGCGCGCCGCAAGGCCTGACGCCGCGTCCAGAGTGGCGGGGGAAGCGCAAGGGCGTCCCGGCGGGGCGCCCTTCGTCGTCTGCGGCCGCCGGACCCGAAACAGGCGTCCTGCGCTTGCTGGCGTCGGGCGGCGCCCCTACGGTCGCGCGCCGCAATCGAGGGACCCCGCCCATGCCGAGAGAGATCGACCCCGCCGCCTACGCCAACCTCGCGATGGAGCCGCGCGAAAGCGGCGTGTGGATCGTCACGCTGAACCGGCCGGCCAAGCGCAACGCGCTCGACGCCGCGACGATCGAGGAGTTGGTGGAGTTCTTTTCCACCGCGCCGCAGGCGGGGGTGAAGGCGGTGGTGCTGGCCGGCGCCGGGGACCATTTCTGCGCCGGGCTCGACCTGATCGAGCACCATCGCGAAGACCGCTCGCCCGCCGAGTTCATGCAGATCTGCCTGCGCTGGCACGAGGCCTTCAACAAGATGGAGTACGGCGGCGTGCCGGTGATCGCGGCGCTGCAGGGCGCGGTGGTCGGGGGCGGGCTGGAGCTGGCGTCCTCCGCCCATATCCGCGTGGCCGACCGCAGCGCCTATTTCGCCCTGCCCGAGGGGCAGCGGGGCATCTTCACCGGCGGCGGCGCGACGATCCGGGTGGCCGACCTGGTGGGCAAGGCGCGGATGATCGACATGATGCTGACGGGCCGCGTCTGGCAGGGCGAGGCGGCGGTCGACATCGGGTTGGCGCAGTATCTGGTGGAGGGCTCGGCCTTCGACACGGCGCTGGAGCTGGCGGAGAAGGCGGCGGCGAACCTGCCCTTGACGAACTTCGCGATCTGCTCGGCCATCAGCCACATGCAGAACATGTCGGCGCTCGACGCCGCCTATGCGGAGGCGACGGTGGCGGGGATCGTCAACACCCAGCCGGCGGCACGCGCGCGGCTGGCCGCCTTTGCGGACAAGACCGCGGCGCGGGTGCGGCCGAACGAGGGCTGACGGGGCGGTTCCCCGAGGCGGAGTCCGGAGGCGGACCCCGGAGGCGCCGCGGATTGCGCCCGGCGGGGGCGTCGCTATAACCCGCTCCGGTCCACCGACCGCGATCCCCTGCCCTGCCGCGCCGGCCGCCCGCCTGCGCGGCCCGATGCGGAGCGAGCATGCCCAAGCGCGACGATATCCAGTCCATCCTGATCATCGGCGCCGGGCCCATCGTGATCGGACAGGCCTGCGAGTTCGACTATTCGGGCGCTCAGGCGTGCAAGGCGCTGCGGGAGGAGGGCTACCGCGTCGTCCTGGTCAACTCCAACCCCGCCACCATCATGACCGACCCGGACATGGCCGACGCCACCTATGTGGAGCCGATCACGCCGGAGATCGTCGAAAAGATCATCGCGCGCGAAAAGCCCGATGCGCTGCTGCCGACCATGGGCGGTCAGACGGCGCTGAACTGCGCGCTGGCGCTGGCGGATATGGGCGCGCTCGACCGGCACGGCGTGGAGCTGATCGGGGCCAAGCGCGAGGCCATCGAGATGGCCGAGGACAGGAAACTGTTCCGCGAGGCGATGGATCGCATCGGCTTGGAAAACCCCAAGGCGGTCGTCGTCGAGACGCTGGACGAGGCCATGGCGGCGCTGCCGGACATCGGGCTGCCGGCGATCATCCGGCCGGCCTTCACCCTGGGCGGCACGGGCGGCGGCGTGGCCTACAACCGCGCCGATTACGAGGCGATCTGCCGGGGCGGGCTCGACGCCTCGCCGGTCAGCCAGATCCTGATCGACGAGAGCCTGCTGGGCTGGAAGGAGTTCGAGATGGAGGTGGTCCGCGACCGGGCGGACAACTGCATCATCGTCTGCTCCATCGAGAACGTGGACCCGATGGGCGTGCATACGGGCGATTCGATCACCGTGGCCCCGGCGCTGACCCTGACCGACAAGGAGTATCAGCGCATGCGCAACGCCTCGCTCGCCGTGCTGCGCGAGATCGGGGTGGAGACCGGCGGGTCCAACGTGCAGTTCGCGATGCAGCCGGAGACGGGCCGCATGGTGGTGATCGAGATGAACCCGCGGGTGTCGCGCAGCTCGGCGCTGGCGTCCAAGGCGACCGGGTTTCCGATCGCCAAGATCGCGGCGAAGCTGGCCGTGGGCTACACGCTCGACGAGCTCGACAACGACATCACGCAGGTGACGCCGGCCAGCTTCGAGCCGACCATCGACTACGTGGTCACCAAGATCCCGCGTTTCGCGTTCGAGAAGTTCCCGGGCAGCGTGCCGGAGCTGACCACGGCGATGAAGTCGGTCGGCGAGGCCATGGCCATCGGGCGGTCCTTCGAGGAGAGCGTGCAGAAGGCGCTGGCTTCGCTGGAAACGGGCCTGAGCGGCTTCGACGAGATCGACATTCCGGGCGCCGGCGACGACATGCCGGAAGCGGAGCGGCGCGCGGCGGTGATCGCGGCGCTGACCAAACGCACGCCGGATCGGCTGCGGCTCGCCGCGCAGGCCATGCGCGAGGGGCTGAGCCTGGACGAGATCGCCGGCGCCACCGGCTTCGACCTGTGGTTCCTGGAGCGGATCGAGGGGATCGTCGATGCGGAGGGGCGGCTGATCGCCGAGGGTCTGCCGCAGGACGCGGCGGGCCTGCGCGCGGTCAAGATGCTGGGCTTCACCGACGCGCGGCTGGCCAGGCTGACCAACCTGACCGAGGACGGCGTGCGCCGCATCCGGCAGGCCATGGGCGTGCGCCCGGTGTTCAAGCGCATAGACACCTGCGCGGCGGAGTTCGAGGCGCAGACACCCTACATGTATTCGACCTACGAGGCCGAGGCGATGGGCTGGGTGGAGTGCGAGGCGCGTCCGACGGAGCGGACCAAGGTCGCCATCCTCGGCGGCGGGCCGAACCGCATCGGCCAGGGCATCGAGTTCGACTACTGCTGCTGCCACGCCTGCTACGCGCTGACCGAGGCGGGCTACGAGACGATCATGATCAACTGCAACCCGGAGACGGTGAGCACGGACTACGACACCTCCGACCGCCTCTATTTCGAGCCGCTGACCGAAGAGAGCGTGCTGGAGATCCTGACCAAGGAGCAGGAAGCGGGCACGCTCGCCGGGGTCATCGTGCAGTTCGGCGGTCAGACGCCGCTGAAGCTGGCGCGGGCGCTGGAGGCGGCGGACATTCCCATCCTGGGAACCTCGCCCGACGCCATCGACCTGGCCGAGGATCGCGAGCGGTTCCAGAAGCTGCTGGAGACGCTGGACCTGCGCCAGCCCCGCAACGGCATCGCCTCGAGCGCCGAGGACGCGCTGCGCATCGCCCACGAGGTCGGCTACCCGGTCGTGATCCGCCCCTCCTACGTGCTGGGCGGCCGGGCCATGGAGATCGTGCGCGACGACGAGGGGCTGAACCGCTACATCCGCGAGGCGGTGCAGGTTTCGGGGGCCAATCCGGTGCTGGTCGACGGCTATCTGGCCGGCGCGGTGGAGGTGGACGTCGACGCGCTCTGCGATGGGGAGCGGGTGCATGTGGCCGGCGTCATGGAGCATATCGAGGAGGCGGGCGTGCATTCGGGCGACAGCGCCTGCTCCCTGCCGCCGTATACGCTGAGCGCCGAGGTCATCGACGAGCTGGAGCGGCAGACCGAGGCCATGGCGCTGGGCCTCGGCGTGAAGGGCCTGATGAACGTGCAGTTCGCCATTCAGGGCGAGGACATCTTCGTGCTGGAGGTGAACCCGCGCGCCAGCCGCACCGTGCCCTTCGTGGCCAAGGCCGTGGGTTCGCCCATCGCCGCCATCGCCTCGCGCGTCATGGCGGGCGAGGTGCTGGAGGGATTCGACCTGCGCTCGCCCCGCACGGCGCATGTGGCGGTGAAGGAGGCGGTGCTGCCCTTCGCCCGCTTCCCCGGCGTGGATACGCTGCTGGGGCCGGAGATGCGGTCGACCGGCGAGGTCATGGGCCTCGACGCGAGTTTCGACCGGGCGTTTCTGAAAAGCCAGATCGGCGCCGGCGTGGCCCTGCCCGACGGCGGGCGCGTGTTCGTCAGCGTCAAGGACGCGGACAAGGACGCGATTCTGGAGCCTGCGCGCACGCTGGCCGAGCTGGGCTTCGAGATCCTCGCGACCGGCGGCACCGCGCAGGCGCTGCGCGCTGCGGGGATCGAGGCGGAGACGGTCAAGAAGGTCTACGAGGGCCGGCCCAACATCACCGACCGCATGAAGGACGGCGACGTGGCGCTGGTCTTCAACACCACCGAAGGCTCCCAATCGGTGTCGGACAGCCGCGAGATCCGCTCGCTGTCGCTGCACGGGCGCATCCCCTACTACACCACCGCGGCCGGGGCCCGGGCCGCGGCGCGCGCCATCGGCGATCGGCGGACCGGCGCGCTGGATGTCGCTCCGTTGCAAGATTATGCGGCGGGGTAAGGAAGGCGGCGAGATCGCCGTCGGTTTCGATCAAGTACCGGTTCGCAATCTGAATGGTTGCGCTGCGCAAATAGTTAGTTTCAGAAATAGACTTTTCACTCTACCAACAGTTAATCCTAGAATTCTTCATCTCGATTCTATATACCACTTTCGTAGGGATGGCTGACGTGGCCGACCACGCATCCCTCAACCTTCTAAAGCTCTGCGTCGGCGCGGAACGGGTCGAAGATCTCGAGACTTGGCGCGACACGCTGCGACGACGGCGGTCCGCCCAGGGCCTCGATGCCCGACACGTCCACGTCACCCGCATGTGGCCGCGTCGGGGCGCGGAACTGCTGCGGGGCGGAAGTCTCTACTGGGTCTTCAAGGGCCTGGTGCTCGCCCGCCAACGCATACTGGCGCTGGAACCCCGGCAAGGGGACGACGGCGTGACGCGATGCGCGATCGTGCTGGACGACGAGGTCGTCCGGACCGAGGCGCAGCCCCGCCGGCCCTTTCAGGGCTGGCGCTACCTGGCGGCCAAGGATGCGCCGCAAGACGTTTCGACCGGGGATCCGATCCTGGACCTTCCCGGGAATCTCCGCCGCGCTCTGTCGGAGCTCGGCGTGAAGTAGCAGGGCGGACGCCATGGCGGTCGCGGATCGACGACTGGACGACGTGCTCGCGCCGTTGCGGGATCTGCATCTTGCAGACCTGCTCGAGCATATCGCCCGTGCGCTCGAGGCCGGCGCCCATGTGCGCCCGGAACCCTGGCGCCGCGACCGCGGCGGCAAGGTCGTGCGCGAAGGGTTTCTGCACCTGCCCGGCCGTCACGATCTGGAGGTCGTCAAATCCGGCGAGGTGCGGCGGCCCATCGTCGACACGCGGCTGGAGATCGGCTTCGACGCCATCGAGACGCCGGACAGCAGCGGCTTCGCCATGGCGATCTTTCCGTTCCAATGGCAGGCGGCCGAGCTGGTGCTGGAAACGCGCCAGCGCATGCCCAACTGGTCGCCCCTGCGCCTGTGGTTCCTGGAATTCGTCCAGTCGAGCTATGGCGAAGAGGCGCCCGACCTGCACGGGGCGCTTCACTCCATCGGCAATCCCCATCGTCGGGGCGCCGAGATCACGTTCCGCGTCGACTTCGGCTCCGCCCCGCTGCGCTGCGTGCCGGCGCTGATCGAGGCGCTGGCCCAGACCGGCGCCGCCCGCGGCCGTCTTCGCGAAGTCTCCGACGTTTACTGAAGCCGCCAACCTGAACCCGCCGATCTGAAGCTGCGGCGAAGCGGCGGTCGACGCCGGGGTCAGCGCCCGCCCAGCGGCACGTTGTCCAGCAGACGCACGTTGCCCGCCGTCTGGATCGCCGCGAAGATGCGGGCGGGGCGCTGCGGTTCCGGCGCGGACACCTCCTGCAGGGTGGCGGCGTCGCGCAGGTCGAAATACTCCACCTCCGCCCCGGCATCCGCCAGCGCATCGGCCGCGGCGTCGAGCACCGCGTCGGCGTTCTGCCCGCCGTCGATGTCGGCGGCGGCGCGGGTCAGGGCGCGCCACAGGCGCACCGCGTCGGCGCGCCCCGCCTCGTCGATCTCGTAGGTCGTGCGGGTGCAGGGGACGCCGTCCTCCGCCCGCTCCTGCTCCACGGCGACGACGCTGCCGCACAGGTCGAAATCCGCCGCGATGCGACGGGCGATGGCCATGGACTGCCATTCGCAGGCGCAGAACACGGCGACGTCCGGCTGGGCCTGCGAAAACAGGCGCGCGATATCGGCGGAGAAGGCGTCGAACGCGTCGGGCCGCTCCTCGCCGTCCAGCACCTCCGACAAACCTCCCACATGCAGGAGGCTCGCGAAGCCGGCCGGACGAAAGACGGCGGTGGAGGGAACGTAGATCGCGTCGGCGCCCGCCTCGTCGGCCAGGGCGACGGCCTGCGGCTCGTGCGGCGAGGGGCCGTCCGCCGCATCGGCCCCCTCGGGCACGGCCGGCGGCACGAGGGCGGCGAGGATGCGGTCGCCGTGCTGCGCCGCCTCGCGCAGCACATGGGCGTGGCCCGCGTGGGGGAGGCCGAAAATCGGAACCACCACGGTCGTTTCGCCGAACGCACGCCAGGATTTGACGCGCGAACGCAGTTGCGAGGCCGAGCGCAGCAGCGGCAATCCGATCATGGGTGCGTTCTCCGCGAATTCGTAGGCGGGACGTCTATGTTCACGTCAAGTTTCTACCGGTTAGCGCCGTTGCGGGGACGGTGCAAGGGCTTGCACCCCGAGCGTTTCGAGCAACGCATGCAATGCCTCCGCCTGAGATGAAGAAAGAGGCGCCGCATGCGAAAGGCAGAGCTGAGCCTGCGAGGCCAGGATCACGCCATCCGCCAGCATGCGCAAGCCGTTGGCCCGCAGCGTGGCGCCGGTGGAGGTGATGTCGGCCACCGCGTCGGCGGCGCCGTTGCGGATCGTGCCCTCGGTGGCGCCCTGACTGTCCACCAGCACGCAATCGCCGACGCCGCGCGCGCGCAGAAAGCCGCGGACGAGCAGGTGATACTTGGTCGCGATGCGCAGCGGCCGACCCAGGCGGTCGCGCAGACGGCCCGCCACGTCGTCGAGATCGGCCGTCGTCTCCACATCCGCCCAGAAATCGGGCACGGCGAGCACCAGATCCGCGAGGCCGAAGCCCATGGGGGTCAGCAGCGCCACGCGCGCATCCGCGTCGGGCACCCGTTCTCGCACCATGTCCTCGCCGGTGACGCCCAGATGCAGGCGGCCCGCGGCAAGCTCCGCCGGAATCTCGCCGGCGGAGAGCAGCGCCAGATCCACGCCCGCGGCGCCGTCGACGGCGCCGGAATAGGCGCGCTCCGCCCCGGTCTGGCGGATGGTCACGCCGCGGGCGGCGAACCACGCGACGGCGTCGTCGCGCAGACGGCCCTTGGACGGCAGACCCAGGCGGATGCGATCGCCGCTCATGACGCGGCCTCGCGCGCCGCGAGCAGCGCCTCGGGCCGCACGATGCCCCCGATGGCCGGCAGGCCCGCCGGTCCGCCCAGCCGCGCCAGCAGCGCATCGTAGCGCCCGCCGCCGGCCAGCGGCGGCAGATGCGGGGCGTCCGGCAGGGCGAACTCGAACACGAAGCCGTCGTAGTATTCCAGGCTGCGGCCGAAGGAGGCGTCGAACACCATGCCTTCGGGCGCGGCGCCGGCTGCGGAGAGCGCGTGGAACCGCGTCTCCAGCCGGTCGAGCGCCGCCGACAACGCCGCGTCCCGGTCCAGGGATCGCAGGCGCGCCAGCGCCGCATCCGCGGGTCCGACGACGGCGAGCACCTGCGACAGCCAGGCCGCCTGCTCCGCCGGCAGGGCGTGGCCGGCATCCTCCGCCAGCTCTCGCGCCCGCGCCGCCACGTCCTGCGGCGCGCGGGCGCCTTCGGGCCGGGCGCGCCCGGAGAGCACGGCCGATTCTGGATCGGGCGACCGAACCGCGGCGAGCAGCGCCGCGCGCGTTTCGGTCGGCGCGGGCCGGTCCGGCGCCATCTCGGCCAGGCGACGGCGGAACGCGGCCGGGCGCCAGAGGCGGCGGCGCAGGGCGGCCTTCCAGCGTTCCGGCGCGGTCAGCCCGTCGATCGCCGCGAAGGCCACCGCCAGATCGCCGAGCGTCGCCCGCGCCGTCGCGGCCAGGGGCCCCAACGCGCGGCGCAGCAGCGCGAAGATCTCCACATCCGCCTGAGCCGGATCGCGCGGGCCGATCAGCTCGATCCCGGCCTGAAGATACTCGTTCGGCCGCGCCGCCCCGGGGACGGAGGCGCGGAACACCGGTCCGGCATAGCGATAGAGCGTCGGCGCCTCGGCGGGCGCGCCCTCGGCCAACCGCGCCAGGTGCAGCCGCGCCACCGGCGCGGTGAAGTCGGGGCTCAGGATCAGCTCCCCCAGAACGG